>NZ_RCVK01000272.1:0-37092 GCF_003667485.1 Micromonospora sp. BL1 | reverse complement strand
CCCCCGTGGCCGCGACGAGCGCGGCTGCGAGCAGCAGGCGACCGGCGCGGCCACGGGGGTGTGGCCTGACGGATTGCATGGCTGGGGGACCTCTTCCGTGGGTTCGAAAGGGTGAGCGGGGGTGGGGCGGCCGTCCCGGGTGACGAACACGATGCGCTATCCATGAAAGTCTTTGCAATAGCTTGCGGCAAAGTTTTCGAAACCAGCAAGCAACACGAAGCGGTCCGAATTCGCGGCCACCAGCGGAGATCCACGCTGGACTGAGCGGCCTGCCACCGGTCGCGATTCCCGCTGCGCGGGACGCGGCGAACCGCTTTGCGGGATACCCGCAACTTCCGAGCAGATTTTCCAACGTTTGCGGGCGGCGACTCCGACGTGAGCCGATCCGGGCCTGCCGCGGGCCGCCGGCACGTACCGTGTCGGTAGATCCCGCTCACGGACGGCTCACCCGCCGTGCCCGTGCGCGCCGTCCCGGCCCGAGGGGAGATGCCGTGACCACAGCCGGTGTCCGCCGGTACGCCGTGGCCGGTGCGCCGCTGCTGTGCGACGCCCGGGAACACGGCCTGACCGGCGACGGGGTGACGAACGACCAGCCGGCGCTCGCCGCGCTCGTCGACCGGCTCGGGGACGCGTACGACGCCGACGGCCGGGCCCGGGTGATCTACTGCCCACCCGGGGTGTACGCCGTCCGCGACGCCGCCACCGTCTGGCGCAGGGGCGTGTCGCTGATCGGCGCCGGGCCGGGCGTGACCCGGTTCGTGCTGAGCAACGAGGGCAACCGGGCGCAGCCGGTCCCGCTGGCGTTCCACACCGTCGAGCAGCACGGGGCGAGCCCGGACCGGCACCTCGCCCACTGCATGTTCGCCGATTTCGAGATCGACGGCTCCGGCGTCGCGTCGACCGACTACAACCCGCTGGCGAAAGGGCTGGGGTTGCAGTACGTGACCGGCGGGACGTTCCGCAACCTGTTCATCCACCACACCGCCGCGACCGGGTTCGGATGCGACTTCCTCCAGGACACCGTGATCGAGGGCGTCCGCGTGCTGGAGTGCGGCCGGATGGACGACGGCCTGGAGATGGGCGGCGCCGGTATCGGCATCGGCATCGGCGGGTGGGGGCCGGTCGAGCGGCTGATCATCGCCGACTGCACGGCCGTCGGCAACGCCACGAACGGGATCTTCGTCGAGATGCAGCACGCGGACCGGCCCCAGCCGCGTGGCATCCGGATCATCGGCTGCCACGCCGAGGGCAACCGGTTCGGCATCTCCGACTGGGGCGCCGACGGCCTGATCGTCACCGGGTGCAGCATGGTCGGCAACCTGGAGGCCGGCTTCCAGGTCTCGGCGAAGGGCACCACGGGTGTGCCCGGTCGGGGCGGCCTGCTCACCGACTGCCTGATCGACGGCAACATGCGCGACGGGGTGAACATCGGCAACACCCGGGGCCCGTACACCGTGCGGGGCAACCGGATCACCGGCAACGGCCGCTACGGCTACCACCACCAGGATCTCGGCGAGGGCAACCGGGCCACCGCCGAGGAGATCGTCATCGAGAGCAACGACATCTGGGGCAACAGCCTCGACGGGATCCGGTCGGACCGCCCGCTGCGCGACGCGGTGATCATCAACAACCGGATCCGGAACAACGGCCGCCAGTGCGCCCCGGCCGCCACCGGCGGCGGTGAGTCGGTGCGCTACACCGAGAACACGCTCGTCGACCAGCGGGCGACCTGGCCGGAGGACGGCCACCGGGGCAAGGTGCTCCGCGTCGGGCGGCGCTTCGCGGTGGTCGCCAGCAACGACGGGACCACGCTCGTGCTCGCGTCGAACCGGCCGGGCGTCGCCAGCGCCTGGAGCGCCGACATCCCCGCTCCCGGCACCCCGTACGAGCTGCCGGGCCCGCCACCGAACCGGGCCGGTGTCACGCTGAACGCCACCTGCGACTCGGTCACGGTACGCGGGAACCTGATCCGGGACAGCGGCTCCGGCACGCAGACCGCCGGCATCTGGATCACCGAGCGCGGAAGTTGTCTGAACTGCCGGGTGGTCGAGAACGACCTGGACGGCAACCACACCGCGATCCGCGCCGACACCCCCGCCCTCGGCGGGCACTGGGAGGGCAACCACGGCGACCAGTGACCGCCCCTGGTGTGGGACGGCGGGTTCCGGGTAGGAGCGGGCGTGGGCGACTGGCGGCAGCTGCTGATCCCCGACACCCCGCTGTGGGAGATCGCGCTGCGGGGCAGCGTCGTCTACCTGACGATCTTCGTCCTGCTGCGCGTGCTGCTCAAGCGGGAGAGCGGCAGCACCGGCGTGACCGACCTGCTGGTGATCGTGCTGATCGCCGACGCGGCGCAGAACGCGATGGCCGACGACTACCGGTCCATCACCGACGGCGTGCTCCTGGTCACCGTGATCATCGGATGGGCGTACCTGCTCGACGTGCTGTCCTACCGCTGGCCCGTGGTCGCGCGCCTGGTCAACCCCGGTCCCCTGCTGCTCGTCCGCGACGGCCGCATCCTGCACCGCAACATGCGCCGGGAGCTGATCACCGAGGACGAGCTGTTCAGCCAGCTCCGCCAGCACGGGGTCGAGCGCCTGGACCAGGTCAAGGAGGTGCGGATGGAGTCCCAGGGCCAGTTCAGCGTGATCACCCGGGGGAACAGGGAGCGCCGGGGCTGAGCCGGACGCGGGCGAGCCCCGGCCCGTCGCGGCGCGACGGACCGGGGCTCGGGGAGGTACGGCGGATCAGGCCAGGTCGAAGCGGTCCAGCTCCATGACCTTCGTCCAGGCGGCCACGAAGTCGCGGACGAACTTCTCCCGCGCGTCGTCGCTGGCGTAGACCTCGGCCAACGCCCGCAGCTGCGAGTTGGAGCCGAAGATGAGGTCGACCGCGGTGGCGGTCCACTTCACCTGGTCGGTCGCCAGGTCCCGGATCTCGTACACGTGCTCCTCGGACTCCGCCGCCTTCCACCGGGTGCCCGGGGAGAGCAGGTTGACGAAGAAGTCGTTGGTGAGCACGCCGGGCCGGTCGGTGAGCACGCCGTGCGCGGCGCCGCCGACGTTGTTGCCGAGCGCGCGCAGGCCGCCGACCAGCACGGTCATCTCCGGCGCGGTCAGGTTCAGCATGTACGCGCGGTCGATGAGCAGCACCTCCGGCTGGGTCTTCTCGCCCGGCCGCAGGTAGTTGCGGAACCCGTCGGCGCGCGGCTCCATCACCCGGAACGACTCGACGTCGGTCTGCTCCTGCGTGGCGTCGGTACGACCCGCGTGGAACGGCACCGTCACCTCGACGCCGGCGTCCCGCGCCGCCTGCTCGACAGCGGCCGATCCGGCCAGCACGATCAGGTCGGCGAGCGAGATCTGGGCGCCGCCGGCCGCGTTGAACTCCTGCTGGATGCCCTCCAGGGTGCTCAGCACGGTGGCGAGCTGCTCCGGCTGGTTGACCTCCCAGTTGCGCTGCGGCTCCAGCCGGATCCGCGCGCCGTTGGCGCCACCGCGCTTGTCGGTGGAGCGGTAGCTCGCGGCCGAGGCCCACGCGGTGGAGACCAGCTGGGCGGTGGTGAGGCCGGACTCCAGCACCTTCGCCTTGAGCGCGGCGATGTCGGCGTCGTTCACCAGCTCGTGCGCGACGGCCGGCACCGGGTCCTGCCAGAGCTGGGCCTCGGGCACCCACGGGCCGAGGAAGCGGCTGACCGGGCCCATGTCGCGGTGCAGCAGCTTGTACCAGGCCTTGGCGAACGCCAGCGCGAACTCGTCCGGGTTCTCCAGGAACCGGCGCGAGATCTTCTCGTACGCCGGGTCGACCCGCAGCGACAGGTCGGTCGTCAGCATCGTCGGCCGGTGCTTCTTCGACGGGTCGTGGGCGTCCGGGATGATCGCCTCGGCGTCCTTGGCGACCCACTGCTTGGCGCCACCGGGGCTGGTGGTCAGCTCCCACTCGTAGCCGAAGAGGATCTCGAAGAACCGGTTGCTCCACTGCGTCGGGCGGTCGGTCCAGGTCACCTCGAGACCGCTTGTGATCGTGTCGCCGCCCTTGCCCTCGCCGTACGTGCTCAGCCAGCCCAGGCCCTGCGACTCCAGCGGCGCGGCCTCCGGCTCGGGGCCGACGTGGCCGTCGGCGGGGCCGGCGCCGTGGGTCTTGCCGAAGGTGTGGCCGCCGGCGATCAGCGCGACGGTCTCCTCGTCGTTCATCGCCATCCGGCGGAACGTCTCGCGGATGAAGTGCGCCGCGGCGAGCGGGTCGGCGTTGCCGCGCGGGCCCTCCGGGTTGACGTAGATCAGGCCCATCTCGGTGGCGCCGACGCCGGCCACCATCTCCTTCTCGGAGGCGTAGCGCTCGTCGCCGAGCCAGGCGTCCTCGGGGCCCCAGAAGATCTCCTCCGGCTCCCAGACGTCCTCGCGGCCGAAACCGAAGCCGAAGGTCTTGAAGCCCATCGACTCCAGGGCCACGTTGCCGGCGAGCACCAGCAGGTCGGCCCAGGAGATCTTCTGGCCGTACTTCTGCTTGACCGGCCAGAGCAGCCGGCGGGCCTTGTCCAGGTTGGCGTTGTCCGGCCAGCTGTTCAGCGGGGCGAACCGCTGCCCGCCGTCGCCGGCGCCACCGCGGCCGTCCTCGATGCGGTAGGTGCCGGCGGCGTGCCAGCTCATCCGGATCATCAGACCGCCGTAGTGGCCGAAGTCGGCCGGCCACCAGTCCTGCGAGGTGGTGAGGACCTCGGTGATGTCCCGCTTGAGCGCCTCGACGTCGAGCTTGGCGAACTCCCTGGCGTAGCTGAACTCCGGGCCCAGCGGGTTGCCCTTGGAGGAGTGGGCGTGCAGCACCGACAGGTCGAGCTGGTTGGGCCACCAGTCGCGGTTGCTGCGCGGACGACCGCCGGTCTTCGGGGTCGGCGAGTCGATCGCCGGGTTCTCGCTCTCGCTGCCGTGCGCGGTCACGGAGTCGTGCGCGACCGGGCAGCCGGCCGCCTCCTTGGCGTCCACGCCCTGCGGGCTGACGGGCCGGTTGTCCTGGGTGTCGCTCATCTGTTTCCTTCCGAACTGGCGGATCGCTGGGCGGTACGGTCGGCCGCGCAACCGGGACAGGTGCCCCAGTAGACGACCTCCGCCTCGTCCACCACGAAGCCGTGGTCGTCCGAGGCGGTGAGACAGGGGGCGCGGCCGACGGCGCACTCGACGTCGGCGATGGCGCCGCAGGAACGGCACACGACGTGGTGGTGGTTGTCTCCCACCCTCGACTCGTAGCGGGCCGTGGCGCCGGCCGGCTGGATGCGCCGGATCAGCCCGGCGTCGGTGAGTGCCCGGAGCACATCGTAGACCGCCTGGTGGGACACGGTGGGCTGGTCGGCGCGGACCAGGGCGATCACCGTGTCGGTGTCGACGTGCGGGTGGTCGCGCAGCGCGGCCAGCACCGCCAGGCGGGGCCGGGTCACCCGCAACGAGACCGCCCGGAGCTGCGTCTCGAAGTCGGCCGTCATGCGACGACCTTAGTCCGCTCTTTTGGAATGAATCAAGTTTTTGCGCGGGTGTGTCGGCTGTCACACGACAGTGGTCCGGGCACGCGAAAACGGGGGTGCCGCGCGCCTGGCGCGCGGCACCCCCTCCCCGGAAGAGGGCTCAGGCGGCGGAACAGCTCGCCGTCGGTGTGTTGCTGTTGCCGTTCTTGTAGAGCGTGATGCCGAAGTTGTTGCCGTTGCCGTTCGGGCGTGCGGTGAGCGTGCCGCTGGTGCCGCTGACGGACGCGTTCCAGCTGTTCTGGAGGCTCTGCCCGCCCTGGGTCTGGATGCTGACCACCCAGTTGCTGGTGCCGCTGACCGAGAAGGTCACGTTGAACCGGTCGCCCCACTCCTCGGCCCGACTGACGCTGACCGTGCAGCCACCGTTGTTCGGCGGCGGGGTGGTCGGGTTGCCACCGCTGGTCCCGCCGATCGTGATGTTGGAGTTGCCGCTGCTCTGGTAGCCCTCGGTGGCCAGGATCTGGTAGTCGTGCGAGCCGAGGTTCATGCCGTAGCGCGACCAGGCGTCGAAGTGGTTGCCGGCGGTGATGGTGCCGCCCACGCGCTTCGACTGCCGGACGCTCCAGTACTGGTAGAACGTCCGCGTCCCCTCGATCGAGGGGGCGTTGACCCGCTGGGTGCGGTAGACGTCGTACGTGCCGCCGTCGGAGGACACCGAGCCCATGTAGCCGCTGCCCGGCGGGCGCCAGCTGCCCCAGCTGTCCACGATGTAGTACTCGACGAGCGGGTTGCGCGTCCAGCCGTAGAGCGTCAGGTACGCGTTGCCGGACGGGTTGAAGCTGCCGGAGTAGCTGACCGTCCGCCGCCCGCCCGGGTTCCAGCCCTTGCCGGCGACGAAGTTGTTGATGTTGCTCCACTGGGTGCTGTACTGACCGCCGTTGCCCATGGTCATGGACACGTTGCCACTGTCTTTCCAGAAGGAATAGAAGTAGCCGTTGTTGGTGCCGGTCGAGTTCGACGTGACGGTGGTGTCGGCGTAGGCCGGACCGGACGTGACCGCCGTCGCCCCGGCGGCGATCAGCGCCACGGCGCAGGCTCCGCCGAGGACCATCCTGAGGCGTCCGCGCCTGCGGATGCCCGTGCGGACGGGGGCGTCTTTCATGGACGGGTTTCCTCCCTGTGACGGCTGGCGGGCGGCCAGCCGGGTGGCGCGAGCCGCGGTGTGCTCGCCCGCCCGCGGACGGCGGGACCGGGGCGACAACCGCGCCACGGTGGTGGTCGGACATCGACGTCAATCGAGATACGCCGATGGCCACAGTATTGGAGGCCCGGTTCATCCTGTCAACAAGTTCCGGAAATGTTGTGGTAACCGCGCGTCGAGCCCTGAACGGGCGTTACGGCTGCCGGAAAGGGCGTGCGATCAGCACCGACGGGCCGGTGGCAGCCGCTGAGCCACCGTCTGAGGCGAGGAATCTCCGAAACTTTTCGGGCTCGTTCCGGATCAACACGGTCGCCGTCTCCGCGGACGCCGCGACGGCGGCGGCCGGACCGTCCACATTTGACGGCTCGCCGGTCGGTCGGTTCAATGACGGCCGGACCGGAGTCGGACCCGATTCCGGCCGGGTGAACCGAGGACGTCGCACACCCGTCCGGCGTACGTCATCACCGGAAGGACCGCCCTGTGACAGCCGATGCCCCCGGCCCGCGCCCGCGCCGGATCCCGCGCGGCCTGGTCGCCGCCGGCGCCGCCGGGCTGGCGGCGCTGATCCTGGTGGTCGCCGCCCTCAGCGGGACCGTCGCCGCCGCCCCTGACGACGAACCGGCCGGGCGGGCGGTCTCCCCCGAGCACCTGACCGCGATCCGGACCGCGGCCCGCGCCTGCCCCGCGCTGACCCCGGCACGGCTGGCCGGGCAGCTCATGGCCGAGTCGGGTCTGGACGGGCGGGCCGAACGGACCGCGTCCGGCGGCCGGGGACTGGCCGGCCTGGACGACGAGCGGTGGCGGACCTGGGCGCCGTGGCCGGACGCGCGGCGCACGGACGCCGCCGCCAACATCCTCGCGCTCGCCCACCACATGTGCGACCTGACCGGGCAACTGCGCGCGGCAGCAGTCCCCGGCGACCCGTGGCGGCTGTCGCTCGCCGCGTTCCACACCGGCCTCGACGCGGTCCGCGAAGCCGAGGGGGTGCCCTCGGCAGCGGTCCCGTACGTCGACGAGGCGAGCCGGTACGCCGCCTACTACGGGCGGCAGGACGGCTTCGCCGAAACCGGCCCGGCGGGCGGCGAAACCGAGCGCCGGCAGCCCAAGGCGGTCCCCGCCGCGTACGTCCGCCTGGTGGTGCGGGCCGGCTCGGTGTGCCCGCAGGTGCCGCCGGCCACTGTCGCCGCCCAGCTCATGGCCTCCTCCGGCTTCGACCCGAACCTGCTCGGCGACGGCGGCCGCAAGGGCGTCGCCCAGTTCCGGCCCGAGCTGTGGCGTGCCCACGGGCCGTCCGGCGCCTCGCCGTGGGATCCGCAGGCGGCCGTACCGGCGGTCGGCGCCACGCTCTGCGCGCTGCGGCGGGAACTGGCCGCGCTCGAAGGCGATCCGGACCTGCTGGCGCTGGCCGCGTACCGCGACGGGACCGACGCCGTGCGCCACACCGGCGGCGACTTCGACGCCGGGACGCAGGCGTTCCTGCGTACCGTCCGGGAGTTCGCCGACTTCTACGCCCTGGACGGCAGGCTGCGCGGCACGCCAGCGAGTTCCGGCGCACCCGCCACCCCGACGCCCACGGCGAAGCCGCCGTCCTCGTCGGTCGCGCGCCCGTCCACGCCGACGCCCACCGCGGGCACGTCGAAGGAGCCGGAGAAGCCGTCCGCACCGGTCCGCCCGGCCGGCGCGAAGCAACTCGTCGGCAAGGAGACCGGGCTGTGCGCGAGCGGCGGCAGCGGGGACGGCGTACGCGTCGTCCTGCGGGCCTGCCGGGAGGAGCGTGCCCAGTGGTGGACGTTCGCGTCCGACGGCAGCGTCCGGGACAACGGCGACCTCTGCCTGGACGTGGCCTGGGGCGAGAAGCGCGACGGCGTACCGGTGCAGACCGCGTGGTGCAGCGGCAACCCGGCGCAGAAGTGGGAGTGGATCGAGAGCCAGGGCCGGCGGTCGCTGTTCAACCGGGCGACCGATCGCTGCCTGGACGTCGACGGGCACGCCGCGGGCGCGCCGCTGAACGCCTGGACCTGCGTGTTCAACGTGAAGCAGACCTGGTCGCTGCGCTAGCGGCGCGACCAGGTCGCCGACCGGACCGGGTCAGGGATTCGAGCCCAGGACCAGCCCGAACGCCCCGCAGCAGACCACGCCGAGGACGGCCAGCAGGACCAGCATGACGCTGTAGTTGGACCACAGGCCGAACCGGGTGACGTCGGTGCCGTACCCGTCGTAGACCCGGTTGCGCCATCCGCCGAAGCGGAACGCGAGGTGGTGCGCGGCCCCCGGCTGCACCGCGAGCGTGGTGGTGACGAGCGGGACGCCCATGAAGTCGGTGTACCGGACGTCGTGCGAGCCGGCCGGCACCGCGACGTGCCAGGTCCCCTCGCCGGGGATCGCGACCACCTGACGGTCGATCTTGAAGCGGCTGGTCACCGGCACGGGGATCAGGTACGGCCCGCGGTTCACCGAGACGACGAGCACGCCGCAGCCGGGCGGCGGGGTGATCGGGTGCGGGTAGGCGATCAGCGGGCTGACGCCGCCGGGCATCGGCGGGTACGGCTGCGAGGGGAGGTAGGACACGGCTGGATTCTGGCACGCCCCCGCCAGCCGTCGATCTCCCCCGGTCAGCCCGCGCCGGGCGCTCCGGCGTCGGCCAGCAGCCGCTGTCGCATCAGGAACTTGCGGACCTTCCCGGTCGGCCCCGTCACCACGTCGTCGTCGGGGACCGTCACCACCCGGCGCAGCGTCGCGGCCACCGCCGGCCCCAGCGCGGCCCGGACCCGGCCGGTCCGGTCCTGTGCCGGATCGGCGTCGTCGGCGAGCAGGAGCAGCACGTCGGTGACGGTCGTGCCGTCCTCCCCCGTCGCCGCGAGGACGGTGCAGTCGCGGACGTCCGGGCAGTGCCTGAGGATGCGCTCCTCGGACAACGCGGTGTACAGCCAGGTGCCGCCGCCCAGGTCGACCGCGTCGCTGGCCCGGTCAACGTGGTGGTAGTCGCCGGCCGCGTCGCGGTACATCAGGTCACCGGTCAGGTAGTAGCCGCCCAGCCGGGTGCGGTACGTGGTGACCGAGTCGTTCCAGTAGCCGAGCGCCAGCGTCGGCGACTTGAGGCCGACGTGCCCCACCTGCCCCGGCGCGACCTCCTCGCCGGTGTCCACGTCGAGCAGCGCGATCTCGGCGAACGGGTACGGCCTGCCGACGCAGCGGTCGTAGCGGTCGCTGCCGAGCCGGTGGGTGATCCGGAACGCGCCGTGGCCCATCTCGGTGGAGCCGAGCATGTCGACGAACTTGGAGCCGGGCACGTCGACCATGCCGTCGCGGGTGTACGCGGGGTGGCTGCCGACCGCGACCAGCCGACGTACGTGCGCCTCGTGCGCGCAGTCACCGGTGTTGAACCAGTTGCGCACCGAGCTGAGGTCGCGGGTGGTGAGGTCGACCCGGGCCAGCTCGGACCAGGTCACCGCGAAGCCGAAAACGCCGGTGGGACGCCACCGCTCGATCACGTCCAGGATCGTCTCCGCGCTGCGCTCGAACGGACCGCCCTGCGCGGACAGGCACAGCAGCTGGTAGCCGTTGCAGAGCGCCTGGTTGAGCGTGATGATGCCGGCGGCGTGCGCGGCCGGCAGCGCGGACATCTCCCGCACCTCGCCGTACGGCCGGGACTCGGTGAGCCGGACCGCGCGGATGGCGGCGAACAGGCCGTGGTGCGAGTGGACGATCGCCGCCGGAACCCGGGTGGTGCCCGAGGAGTGGGTGATGACCACCGGATCCCCGGGGTGGTGCCGGTGGTGCGGCGGCGCCTGCGCCGGGTCGCCGGTGCCGGTCTGCGCCGCGTCGCCGAGGATCTCCACGCCGAGGTCGTGCTCGGCCAGGGCGGCGTGGTCGGCGTCGACCAGCACCCCGGTTCCGCGCAGCCGCCTGACGAACTCGGCGGCCAGCGGGATCGGCATGTTGCCGTTCATCAGCGCCGGGATCGCGCCGAGCCAGGTCAGCGCCAGGAAGTTGAGGAACACGTCGGGCGCGGAGGTCACGTACACCGCGATCGGGTCGGCCCGGCGAACGCCGCGGTCCCGGAACCACGCCGCGCGCGCCGCGACCCGCTCGGTCAGGGTGGCGAGCGACAGCGGCGTCCAGGCGGGGATGCCGTCGACGTCGGCGTCGAACGTCACCCGGGGCATGTGCATGTCGGCGCCGTGCTCGGCCAGCCGGAGCAGCACGTTGCCCGCGCCCAGCTCCATGTCGGCCGCCAGCGTCGCCCGGAAGTTGTCGGCACCCAAACGAGTCGCCTCCTCAGCTGACACACGTCACGGCCGGGCCGCCGGCGTACCGGCCGCCGAGCGGGGACACGATCAGGCTAGAGCGCCCGCCACGCTGAGACAATGGTCGATGTACGCGCGGTCAGGAGACGTCGCGGTTGAACAGGTGCGACGACCAGAACAGACTGGCGGCGGCCAGCCCGGACATGATGAGCGCGCCCTGCCACACCACGTTCTGGGTGATCTGGCCGGCGAACAGCGCCCGCATGCCGTCGGTGGCCCAGGCGAACGGGTTCCACACCGCGACCCGCTGGATCCACATCGGCGCCAGCACGAGCGGGATGAGCACGCCGGCGAGCAGCGACACCGGCTGCCCGACGGTGTTCACCAGCACGCCGAGGCTGTTCTCGTTGCGCACCAGCAGCGCGATGTCGTACGAGATCGAGGTGCTCAGCAGCACCATCACCGACAGCAGCGCGTACGACACCAGCAGGTTGGCCAGGTGCACGCGCAGGCCGAACGGCAGCGCCACCAGCGTGACCACCACGGCCTGCACCACGTTGAGGCACACGTGCATCAGTGCCCGGCCCAGCAGCAGGCCGGTCCGGCTCACCGGCGTCACCCGGCACCTGTCGATGATGCCCGCGCGCAGCGCGCTGAGCAGCCCGTACCCGGCGAACAGGCCACCGAACAGGCCCATCGCCACGAACAGGCCCGGTACGTAGATGCGGTACGCGTCGGCGTAGGTCGAGGCGCCCCGGTCGACCATCACCACCTTGAGGAACGGCGCGAAGAGGATCAGGTAGGTGATCGGCTGGGCCAGGCTGAACGCGACCATCACCGGGTTGCGCACCATCAGGCCGGCCTCCTGCTGGAAGATCAGCCAGGTGTCGCGGACGAGCTTCACGCCGTACTCCTCTCGGCGTCCGGTCACTCGGCGAGCGACCGGCCGGTCTTGGCCAGGAACACGTCGTCGAGGCTGGGCCGGCGGGCCTCGATCGCGCCGGGCTCGATGCCCCGGTCGTAGAGCGCCCGCATGATCTGCGGAATGGCGGTGGCGGCGCTGTCCACGTAGAGCCGCAGCGTGCCGTCGACCGGCTCGGCCGCGTGCACGTACGGCGCCTCGGCCAGCAGCTTCGTCGCGGCCGGCAGGTCGCCGGTCTCGCCCGCGACGTCGGCGGCGGCGAAGTCGACGGCGACCACGTCGCCGGAGATCTCCCGTTTGAGCGCCGACGGGGTGCCCTCGGCCACGATCCGCCCGGCGTCGATGATCGAGACCCGGTCGCAGAGGCTGTCGGCCTCGTCCAGGTAGTGCGTGGTGAGGAAGATGGTCATGCCCTCCTCGCGCAGCCGCCGCACCTCCTGCCACATCCGGACCCGGCTGGGCGGGTCCAGCCCGGCGGTGGGCTCGTCCAGGAACATGACCTGCGGCGAGTGGATGACGCCGAGCGCCACGTCGAGGCGGCGGCGCTGCCCGCCCGAGTACGTCTTGATCTTGCGGTCGGCGAAGTCGTCGAGCTGGAACGCGCGGATCGCCCCGACAGCCAGCTCCCGGGCGACCGACTTCGACAGCCCGTGCATCCGGGCCTGGAGCACCAGGTCCCGCCGGGCGGTGGAGTCGTCGTAGGTGCCGCTGGCCTGCGCCACGAAACCGATCCGCCGCCGGACCTGCGCGGGCGCGCGCAGCAGGTCGACACCGGCGATGGTGGCCGCTCCCCCGCTGGGCCGGATCAGCGTGGCGAGCATCCGCAGCGTGGTGGACTTGCCCGCGCCGTTCGGGCCGAGGAAACCGACGATCTCGCCGCGCCCCACCGCGAAGTCGACACCGCGTACCGCGTCGACGTTGGTGGCGCCGCGCCCGCGCCCGACCCGGAAGGACTTGCGTAGGCCGGTGGCCTCGATCATCGAGCCTCCTCGTGCGGCACGACGCCTGCGCGGGTGCGTCAGGTCAGGCTAGTTCGGCCCCGACTGTTGGACAACGGTCGATGCGTCAGGCGCCGGGACCGTCCGTGCCAACGCGGCGAGGTGCGCCGCCGCCGCGCGGGCGCCGCCGGCCGCCGCGAACGACCTACCCACCCGGCGCGCCCCCGTCCGGTACGCGGGTTCGTCGAGCACCGCGCTCAGCGCGGCGGTCAGCTGCGCCGGAGTCGCCGAGTGGAAGGAGACCTCCAGGCCGGCGCCGGCCCGGCGCACCTGACGCGCCACCGCCGGGTGGTCGTGCCGGATCGGCGCGACCACCACCGGCACGCCGTGGGCCAGCGCCTCGGACACGGTGCCCAGTCCGCCGTGGGACACCAGCGCGTCCAGCCGCGGCATCAGCTCCAGCACCGGCACCCGCGGCGCGACCAGCACGTGCGGCGGCGGGTCGGGTACCAGGCCGGCGGCGGCGGTGAGGACCACCTGGACCCGGTCGGCGAGCGGCGCGGTGGCCGCCGTGATCCGCCGGTAGAAGTCAGCGGCCAGGTGCTCGGCCATCGTCCCGACCGTGACCAGCACGTGCCGGCGGCCGGGATCCCACTCCTGCCAGGCGAACGCGGGCGCGTTCGGCCGCCGTCCCAGCGCCGGCCCGGTGAGCACGCAGCGCGGCGGAAGCGGCACCGGGCCGGTCAGCGCCGTCGTGGTCAGGCCGATCACGAGGTACGGCGAGAAGCGCAGGTCGATCGTCTCGTCCACCGGCACGTCGGTCATCGCCCACACCCGGCGGACCTGGGCGTCCACCCAGTCGGTGAACTCGGGCATCTCCTCGGTCGGCGGGGTCAGCTCCAGCATGCCGACGCAGAACGTCGCCCACGGCAGCCCGCGGCGGTGCGCGGCCAGCGCGCCCGCGAGCGCGTACTGGTCGGCCACCACCACGTCCGGCCGGTACCGCTCGACCGCCGCGTCGGCGGCGTCGCGGACGAACCGGTTGGCGGGCAGCACGTGCCCCTCCCAGAGGCTGCGCACCGAGGCCGCCCCGGACGCCCCGTCGGGGCGGTAGTAGCGCTTGCCGGTGGGGAACAGCGCGGCGTCCGGGCCGACGAGCGGGTGCAGGTCGCTGCGCGGCCCGACCCAGGCCACCTCGTGCCCGGCCGCCTCCAGTTCCTGGGCGATGGCGACCGGGGCGTGCAGATGGGACTCCACCGGCAACACGACGAACAGGAAGCGAGCCACGTCGATATGATCGCACGCGCGTTGACATCCACCTGTGTCACTGATCTGATCCGTGGCGTGACGGTACGCGTATGACGGCGATCGACGCCGTCTCGGTGTTCCTGCCGCAGCGCCGGGTGCCGGTCGAGAGCCTGGCCGCGCCGCTGGGCCTGAGCGACATGCAGGTCCGCCTGTTCCGCCGCTTCCACGGCCTGACCGAGGTCCGCCGCGACCCCGGGCTGTCCCTGACCGACCTGCTGCTGCGCGCCGCGGCCGGCCTCACCACGCTGTCCGCGCTGCGGCGGCGGGTGCGGTTCGTGGTGTACGGGCGGGCGTTCCCGGTGGTCACCCCCTATCCGGTCAACCCGCTGCACGAGGTGTGCCGCACGCTCGGGCTGGGCCACGCGCTCGCGTTCACGCTCACCCAGCAGTCCTGCGCGAGCGCGCTGGCCGCGATCGACGTGGCCGGGCGGCTGCTCGCGTCCGAACCGGACACACCGGACGGTCCACCGCTCGCGCTGGTGCTCACCGGGGAGAAGGCGTTCACCCGCGACGCCCAGTTCATCCCGGAGACGTCGGTGTTCAGCGAGGGCTCCTCGGCCTGCCTGCTCAGCGCCGGTGGGGGCCGGGACCGGCTGCTCGCGTACGCCTGCCACCAGCGGGGCGAGTTCGACGTGGCAGGCGGCGAGTCCCCGGCACGGTTCCAGCGGGCGTACCGGCCGGCGCTGGCCGAGGTGATCGGCCGGGCGCTGGACCGGGCCGGCACCGGGCTGTCCGAGCTGCGGCTGGTGCTGCCGCACAACGTCAACCTGATGACCTGGAAGCGGCTGTGCCGGCTGATCGGGCTGCCGCTGGACCGGGTGCTGCTGGACAACGTGACCGAGACCGGCCACGTGTTCTGCGCCGACGCGTTCGTCAACTACCGCACCGCCCGGGAGCGCGGCCTGCTCCGGCCGGGTGACCGGTACCTGGTCGCGGCGGTGGGCGCCGGGGACGGCGCGACGTTCGCCGCCATGGTGTTCGAGCACTGACCGGCGGACGGGAGGCCACCATGGACGACGGGCTGCGCCTGCTGCGGGCCGCGCGGCACACCGTCACCGGCCCGGCCGCGCTGCTCGGCGATCCCGCGCTGCGCGGCCGTGCCGCCGAGTACGTGGCGGACCTGACCCGGCCGTACGGGCTGCGGGTGCCCGACGGTCTGTTCGACGCGCCGCCGGGGGCGCTCGGGCAGTCGTACGGGGAGATGGCCGCCGAGCTGATCCCGGCGGTCGTGCCGCCGGACGAGCCGGTGGACGTGCTGGTGCTGGCGTTCGCCGTGCACGACGTGCTGCCCGGGCGGGCCACGGCGGCGTACCTCAGTCACGTGTGCCCGGGCACGCCGATGTCGTTCGCGCTCTGCGACCAGGGATCGGCCGCGGCGTTCACCGGGCTGCGGATCGCCCGCGAGTACGGGTGCCGCCGCGCCCTGCTGGTCACTGTCGAACAGGCGGTCCTGCCGTACGACGCTGGGGTGCCCGTACCGGCCCGCCACCGGGCCGTGGCCATGCTCTGGGGCGCGCTCGCCGGCGACGGCGCGCACCGCGGCGACGGCCACGCGACCGGCGGCACCGCGCGGCACGGCGACAACGGCGCGACCGGCGGCGACGGTGGGGCCGGCGGTCCCGAGCGGATCGGGCTCGGCGGCGGGGCGCGGGTGACCGCGCTGCGCCAGCACACGGACGTCCGGGCGGACGACGTGGCCGCGCTCGCGGCGGGCGAGGTGCGCGAGCTGACGGCCGGACGTACCGATGTCGCGGTCGTGCTCGGCGCGGACCTGGCCGCCGCGTGGCCCGGCCACCGCGGTGACACTGTCACGACCGGTCCGGCGAGGCAGCCATCCACGGGCCTCTGGTGGGCGCTGCTGGACCGTCTGGCCGGGGACGCGATGCGACCCCGGCGGGTGGTGGCGGCCGACTACGAGCCCGGCCTGGGCTACCTGAGCGTGGTCGCGCTGGAGCCGGTCGGACGGTCAGAGCCCGTCGGCGAGCGCGGCGCGCACGAACGCGCACAGCCGCTCGTTGGCCTCCGGGGAGCCGACGGTGATCCGGACCCCGGCGCCGGGCAACGCCATCACCAGGATGCCCGCCTCCCGGGCGCGCTCGGCGAACGGCACGGCCCGCTCCCCCAGCGGTAGCCACACGAAGTTGGCCTCGCTGGGCGCCACGGTGAGCCCGAGGCCGCGCAGCGCGCCGATCAGGCCGGTACGTGCCGCCACCAGTTCCGTGCACCGCCGGGTCAGTTCCGCTTCCACTTCCGGTGTCAGGCTCGCCACCGCCGCGGCCTGGGCGAGCGCGCCCGGGAAGAACACCGCCCCGGTGAGCGCGGCGGCCCGGGTGAGGCGGGGCGGCACCACGGCGTACCCGACGCGCAGCGCGGCCAGCCCGTACGCCTTGGAGAACGTGCGCAGCACGCAGACGTTGTCGTACGCCCGGTACAGGTCCATCCCGTCCGGCGAGCGCGGGTCGGTGACGAACTCGCGGTACGCCTCGTCCACGATCACCGGGACGTCGGCCGGGACGCGGTCCAGGAACGCCTCGACGTCGTCGCGGCGCAGCGCCGCCCCGGTCGGGTTGTTGGGGTTGCACAGCAGCACGCACCGGGTCCGCTCGGTGACCGCGTCCGCCATCGCGGGCAGGTCGTGGTCGTACCCGTCCATCGGGACCGGCACGGCGCGGGCGCCGGCGTTGCCGATGATCAGCGGGTAGCCCTCGAAGGACAGGGCCGGGTGGACGACGTCCGGGCGCGGCCCGAGGGACTGCACGAGGTGCTGGCACAGGCCGGCCGAGCCGGGGCCGACGAGGATCGCCTCGGGGCCCACGCCGAGCCGCGCCGACAGCGCCGCCACGAGCGCCGACGACGTGCGGTCCGGGTAGCGCTGGAGCGTCGCGGCGGCGTCCTCGACCACCCGCCGCACCCCCGGTAACGGCGGGTAGGGCGTCTCGTTCATGGACAGGTCGGCCGGCGGTTGCGTCCCGACGGCGGTGGCAGGCGTCATCATCGCTCACTTTCCGACGGGACCGGTGGGGACGTGGTGTGCGCGTGCCGGTCGGCCAGCAGCCCGAGCTGGTACAGCCGGTCGAGGGCGGAGAGCGGCCGGACGTCGGTGCCGGAGAGGTTCCCGGCGGTGAGCCCGAGCAGCCGGGGGTTGGCGGCGGTGCGGCGCATCATCCGCGCGCCGAGCAGCTTCGGCAGCCCGGACACGGCGGTGATCATGCGGGAGGCGTTGTGGCTGACGGTGGCGACGTGGTCCAGCCGGGGCCGCCGCGCCGCCTCGAAGGCCCGCAGCGCCCGGTCCACGGCGGCCGGTTCCGGCGCGCCGCCCTCGGCGGCCAGGCAGGCGGCGAGCGTCTCGGCGTCGCCGAGGGAGCTGTTGACGCCCTGCGCCGCCATCGGGTGCACCGCGTGGGCGGCCTCGCCGGCGAGCGCGAGACCCGGTACGGCCAGTCGTGCGCTGCGCAGCCGGTAGACCGCGAGCAACTGGCGCCGGTGCAGGCTCGCCCGCACGGCCGGGCCCAGCGGGCGGATCGCCGGCACGTCGGCGAGCAGCCGCTCGCACCACGCGTCCAGGTCGGCCCGGCCTCGGAACTCGTCCGGTGTGACCTGCACGTAGAGGCGGCACCGCCCGTCCGGCAGCGGGTAGACCAGGCAGAGTCCCCGGCCGGTGCGGTAGGCGGACACCTCGTCGGCCACCGCGGCGCCGCCCACGTCGAACGCGACCAGGCCGTGCGGGTACTCCCGGCGCTCCACGCCGATCCCGGCCGCCCGGCGCAGCGGCGAGGACATGCCGTCGGCCGCGACCACGAGCGGCGCCGCGACGTCCCGCTCGGTGCCGTCCGCGACGACCCGGACGCCGTCGATCCGCCCGCCGCTGTCGCGCCGGACGCCGGTCACCCGCACGCCCCACCGGACCTCCACGGTGGCGGGCAGCCCGTCGGCGAGGACCGCGCGCAGGTCGCCGTAGTCGGCGCAGAGGATCTGCCGGTACGCCCCGGGCAGGCCGGCGTAGTCCAGGCAGAGCAACGGCTCGCCGTACGCGTCGCGGATGGCCAGCCGCCCGACCGGCCGCGCGCCGGTGGCCCGCAGGGCGTCCAGCGCGCCCCAGGAGTCGAGGATGCGGACCGTCTCGGGCTGGAGGATCTCGCCCTTGGCGATCGACGCGGGAGCGCGCTGCCGGTCGAGCACGAGCACCCGCAGGCCGAGCGCGCCGAGCGCGTGCGCGCAGGCCAGCCCGCCGGCGCCGGCGCCGGCCACCACCACGTCGGCGGTCATCGGGCCACCGCGCCCGGTGCGGCGCCGGATCGCGCGGCGGCGGCGCTGCGGTACTCGCCGAGCGCCCGCAGCGCGAGCGCCTGGGTGATCACCGCGTTCGGGTACCGCATGTGGTGGCGGATGTAGTTGCAGACCCGGGCGGCGGGCCAGGCGCCGTCCGGTCCGGCGGCGGCCACCAGCCGGGCCACGCCCCGGTCGACCGCGTCGGCGGCGTCGGGATCGCCGGTGGCGAGCAGGCCCTGCACCGCCCATGACGTCTCCTCGACGGTGCCGTCCGTGCCGTCGCCCGGGCCCCACGAGCCGTCGGGGAGCTGGGTGTCGCGCAGCCACCGGGCCGCGCGGCGCACCACGTCGTGCCGGGCGTGCCCGACCCGGGACAGCGCGGCGACCACCACAGCGGTGCCGGAGGTGTGGTCGCGGTACCAGAGGTTCTCGAACGTGCCGTCGGGCGCGGCGCGGGTCAGCAGCCAGGCCGCCGCCCGGGCGATCGCCGGATGGTCGTCCGGGTGCCCGGCGTCGTGCAGCGCGAGGATCGCCTGGCTGGTGATGGCCGGGCAGGGGCCGTCGTTGGCGAGCCGGGTGTCGCGGACCCACAGGCTCCACGAACCGCGGCTGTCCTGGCGGCCGGCGAGCCACGCCAGTCCCTGGCGCAGCACCGGATCGGCTCCGGCGCCGGGGAGGCCGGCGAGCGCGGAGAGGATCTCGGCCGACTCCAGCGTGACCGGCCAGCCCCGGGCGTTCGAGTAGCTCCACCCACCCGGCGGCACGTCCAGCACCTCGAACGCCTCCGTCTTACGGGCGGCGTGGAGGAAGTCCCGGGTGGCGTGCAGCCGGGGATCGTCGGCGTAGCCGGCCGCGATCAGCCCGGTCGCCGCGTACCCGGACCGGGTGAGGTCCAGGTTGGTGACCGCGTCCCAGGAGCCGTCGGGGCGTACCGCCCGGCGCAGCCAGCCGACGACGGCGCGGGCGATGTCCGGCGCCTCGCCGCTGTGGGCCAGGCCGAGCAGGACGAGCGCGGCCGGCCACGGATCCTCGCTCAGCGCGCCGGTGCGGCCCTCGTGGTCGTGGATCGACCGCAGCAGCCGCACCGCCGCCGGACGGGCCCGGCGAAGCGTGGCCCGGCGCAGCCGGCCGGCGGGCAGCATGTCGGCCTGCATGAGCGCGAGCCCGACGAACGGCGCGGTCCGGAACGACAGGCGCTGCCGGCGTACCCGGTCGAACAGGACGATCTCCAGCGGCAGCCGGCGCAGCGGGCCGGCCTCGGCGGTCATCCCGGCCATCGTGAGCAGTTGCCGGCACAGCAGCGAGATGGCCGGATCGGTGATCGTGTCGACGCCGCCGAGCGCGGCCAGCCGGGCCCGGCCCGCCGCGATCGCGTCGGCGCTGTCGGCGGGCGCGGTCAGGGCCAGCGCCGCGACCGCCACGGCGGTGGGTACGACCTCCGTGTCGGCGCCCACGACGCCGCCCCAGCCGCCGTCGTCGTGCTGCGCCCGGCGCAGCCACGCGGTTCCGGCGCCGACCAGGTCGGCACAGCCGGACGGGTCGGCGGCGTGCAGCGCGGCGACCGCGCCCGCGGTGCCGAGCACCGAGGCGGGCGGGTCGTCACCGAAGGCGCCGTCGGGTCGGCGGCGGCGGAACAGCGCCTCGGCGCCGTCGGTGAGAGCCTTCCCGACGGCCTCGGCGGTCACAGCGGTCATGGCGCGTCCTCCAGCGGCAGTCGACTGCGGGTGGCGAGGGTCAGGCCCGCGACCGGCGGGCCGAGTTCGTGCCGGACGCGCATGCCGCGCTGCGCCAGCCAGGTCAGCAGCACCATCGGCAGCGCGAGCGCGAGCTGCACGGCGACGCCGAGGCCGAGCCCGACGGCCGCCGAGGCCAGCACGACCCGCTCGACGACCAGGACCGAGTGGGCGCGCAGCGCCACCAGGACGGGCATCCCGTCGCGGCGCGCCACCAGCGGGGCCAGCGCGGCGACGCCGGTGACCAGGACGACGAGCACCGTGGCCAGGTACGCCACCCGCGTGCCCGCCTCGGCCAGCAGCCCGGCGGTCACGGCGGCGCCGATCGTGACGGCGTAGAGCGCCACCACGGTCCGCACGGCCACCGGCACGCCCCGTCCCACCGGCAGCGTCCGGTAGCCGCCGGCGCGGTCACCGTCGATGTCGCGCAGCGCGCCGACCAGGTTGGACATCGCGTCGTGCGACCAGAACGCGACGACGAGCGCGAGCAGCACCGGCACCGCCCAGGCCCGGTCCGGCGCGAGGCCGGCGGCGAGCGCGCCGTAGCCGAGCGCGACCGCGCCGAGAGCGCCGCGAACCAGGTTGCCGGCGATCCCCCGGGCCTTGAACCACCTGCTGTACGCGACGATGCCGCACCCGGCCAGCAGCGCCGCCACCGTGGTGCCCCAGCCGCCGAGCACGGCCAGGACGCCGAGCGCGGCGAAGCAGGCGCTGCCGCACCACAGTGCCGTGCCCGCGCGCAGCCGGCTGGACGGGATCGGCCGGTGCGGCTTGCTGCCGGCGTCCAGCTCCCGGTCGAAGTAGTCACCGAGGTAGTGGCCGCCGAGCCAGCCGGCGGTGGGCGCGGCCCAGGCCGACAGCAGCAGCCACGGGTCGCGCCGTCCACCGGCGACCGCGGCGCCGGCCAGGCCGACCAGGCCGACGTACCAGAGGGTGTAGGGCCGCCAGGTCTCCACGTGGGCCCGTAGTGCTCGCACGGCGCCGGCCGTGCTCACGCCATCTCGCTCGTCATCCAGGCCGCGATGCCGGTGAGCACGTCCGCGCTCGCGGACGGGGTGAGCACTGCCAGCTCGGCCCGGGCCCGCTCGGCGTGCTCCAGCATCCGCCGCCGGGCGCCGTCGACCGCGCCGGTGTCGCGGAGCAGGGCGGTGACCCACTCGACGTCGCCGGGGCCGGCGCCGCGCCGGTGCAGCACCGCCAGCAGCTCCACCCGGGCCGCGTCGCCGACCGCGTCGTACGCCAGCAGCAGCGGCAGGGTGGGGCGACCGTTGTTGAGGTCGCTCGTCGCCGGTTTGCCGGTCCGTTCCGGGGTGGACAGGTAGGACAGCAGGTCGTCGCGGATCTGGAACGCGGTGCCGACGTGCTCGCCGTAGCGGGCCAGCGCGGCCGACACCAGCGGGTCGGCGCCGCCGAGCAGCGCGCCGATGTGGCACACGGCGCGGAACAGCGAGCCGGTCTTGAGCCGGATCATCTCCGGGTACCAGCGGGCGCCCGCGTCCAGGTCGCCGACGAGCCGTTCCTCCAGCGCCTGGCCCCGGCACAGGTCCTGGCCCGCCTCGGCGAGCGCGGTGACGGCGGCGACGACCGACGCCGGGGGCACGGCCCGGCCGCCCTCCACGACGGCCCGGAAGGCGTGGAAGATGAGGTGGTCGCCGGCCACTATGGCGCCGGGGATGCCGTACGCGACCGGGACCGCGGGCCGGCCGCGGCGCAGCGTGTCGGCGTCGATGATGTCGTCGTGCACGAGCGTCGCGACGTGCAGGTACTCGGTGCCGAGCGCGGCGGCGAGGACGTCCCGGGGCGACCCGCCCACCGCCTCGGCGGCGTGCAGCGTCATCATCGGGCGGAGCATCTTGCCCGCCGGCAGCAGCGCGTAGCGCACGATCGCGTCGAGCTGGTCGGGCGTCTCCGGCCAGCGCCGGCCGAGTTCGGCACGCAGCAGCCGCCCCGATTCGCTGCGGGCCAGGTCGTCGATGAAGGGCGGATATCGCGTGGAGCCAGCAACCGTCATGACGCGTCGACCCTTTCGCCAGGGATCGGCTAGTCGCCACGCGAGACGTTACCGCTCGCCCCTCCCGCGAACAACCATTGATAAATGCGCATGCACATGGGTGGCCGCAAATGTCGTGACAGCATTCTTCAGCACAATGACCGATGCCCAGAGAAAACCGCCGTTTGGCCCACGGCCGCCATGTCGATGCATATACGTCAATGTTCGGGCGGACGGGACGGCACCGGACAGGTGCGGCCCCGCCGGGCCCGCTCAGGCGCCGGCGGCGAACTCCATGAGCATCAGCCCGTCGGTGCCGTGGTAGGTGCGCCGGGGCGCCAGTCCCGCGGCGGCGGCCAGCACGGCGAACTCGGGCAGCCCGCGCTCGCGCCCACCGACGAGCACCAGCATGCGCAGGTCGTACGGTGACAGGTGCGGCACGTGCGGCACCGTCGGCAGCACCTCGATGACGAGCACCCGGCCCGTACTCCCGGCCGCCTCGGCGCAGCGCCGCAGGATCGCGGTGGCGTGGGCGTCGCTCCAGTCGGTGAGCGCGCGGGAGACCACGTACACGTCGGCGCCGGGCGGCAGCGGGGCGAAGAAGTCCCCGACCACGGCCCCGGCCCGGTCGGCGAGGCCGCACGCGGCGAAGGTCGCGGCGGCGGTGGCCACCGGCTCGTCGCGGTCGACGAGCGTGCCCCGCAGGTGCGGATGGGCGCCCAGCACCTCCCGCAGCAGCCCGCCCGCGCCCCCGGCCACGTCGACCACGTGCCCGACCTCGTGCCAGGGGTAGAGCGCCG
The DNA here is from genome assembly GCF_003667485.1 of Micromonospora sp. BL1. NCBI lineage: Bacteria > Bacillati > Actinomycetota > Actinomycetes > Micromonosporales > Micromonosporaceae > Micromonospora > Micromonospora sp. BL1. Next base: position 14,229 of record NZ_RCVK01000272.1, on the reverse strand, counting down.
CGACCTCCGGCGCGGTGAACCGCTGCTGGCTGAGCATCAGCGCGTCGAAGTAGGCGCGGTGGCCCGGGTGGGCGTCGAGGTCGGCCCAGAAGTCGCGCCCGTGCACCTCCCGGTAGCCGGGTCCGCCGGTGCGGATCGCGTGCGGCAGGCCCGTCCACGCCAGGTCCATCCGCGCGCCGAGGCCGGCGAGGTCCAGGTAGGCGCCGTGGCCGCCGCCGTCGCGGTCGCAGAGCAGCTCGCCGACGTCGGTCAGGCCGAACACGTCCGGCGACACCTCGACGAACACGCCCCGGTGCACGAGGTAGCGCAGCAGCCGGCCCAGCGCGGAGACGTCCGCGCCGCAGGCGTCGGCCAGCTCGCCCAGACCGGTGACGCCCGCGGCGATCCGGTCCGGCACGCGCAGCGTCACCGCCGTGCGTACCGCGAACGGGGTGGCCAGGTCGGTGAGCCGGTCGAGCCGCTCCCCCGCGTCACCCTCGATCGGGGCATCGATCGACACCGGCGCCTCCTCCCGCGTCGCGGGCCGGCACCGCCGCCCCCGCCGGTGCGAATGCTTCCAGGCGTACGGCGGGTGAGTCAACGACGACGGCTGGTTAGGACATTCATGGACGTGGAACAATGCGCGGACCAGCCGTGGCGCGCAGACCGGAGGGATCATCGATGACCACATCCATCGCGGCCGAGGTCCGGCTCGTCTCCGGCGCGCTGGGCGCCGAGGTCCACGGCATCGACCTGAACACGCTCACCGACGAGGGCTTCGCGCTGATCCACGACCTGCTGCTGAAGCACCAGGTGGTGTTCCTGGCCGGCCAGACCGGGCTGACGCCGCAGGCGCACGTCGCGTTCGGCCGCCGCTTCGGCGAGGTGGAGCTGCACCCGTATCTGCCCCGGCTGGACGGGCACCCGGAGATCGTCGTGATCGACTCCGCCGACGGCGGCAAGGTCGACGTCTGGCACACCGACATGACGTTCCACCAGAGCCCGCCGATCGCCTCGATCCTGCACCTGATCCATCTGCCCGAGGTCGGCGGCGACACCATGTGGACCAACCAGTGCCGGGTCTACGAGGCGCTCTCCGCGCCGATGCGGGACCTGCTCGACGGGCTGACCGCCGTCCACGTCATCCGGATCGGCACCGAGTTCACCAGCCGCGCCGAACATCCGGTGGTCCGGGTGCACCCGGAGACCGGGCGCCGCTCGCTGTACGTCAACCGGCTGTTCACCTCGCACATCCCGCAACTGACGCGCAACGAGAGCGACGCGCTGCTGGAGCACCTGTTCACCTTCTCCGAGAGCCCCCAGTTCACCTGCCGGTACCGCTGGCGGACCGGGGACGTCGCGGTGTGGGACAACCGGGTCACCCAGCACTACGCCGTCAACGACTACGACGGCCTGCGGCGCGGGCAGCGGATCACCGTGCTCGGCGACCACCCGGCCGGGAACCCGCCCCGGTGGGAGCACTACGTGCCCGCACCCGGCGAGCGCTACTGGCCGGGCCGGGTCAACGCGGTGGAGAGCTACTGACCGCCGGTCACCAGGTGACCGGGAAGGAGGCGATGCCGCCGTTCATCCGGTCGTGCCGCCACGGGATCTCCGCAAGCGGCACCGCAGGTGCCAGCGCCGGCATCCGGGTCAGCAGCGCGCCGAGCGACAGCTCCACCTGCATCCGGCCCAGCGCCGTGCCGAGGCAGAAGTGCGGCCCGAAGCCGAACGTCAGGTGCGGTACGCCGGGCCGGCGGTCGATGTCGAAGACGTTCGGCTCGGGGAAGAACCGGGGGTCGCGGTTGCCGGCCCACGGGATCGCCATCACGCAGTCGCCGGCCCGCATCGCGACCCCGCCGAGGACCAGGTCCTCGCGGACCACCTGCACCCGGAACATGGCGCTCACCGACGTGTAGCGCAGGATCTCGTCGGTGGCCGCGGGAAGCTTGCCCGGCGCGGCGCGCAGCTTCGCCAACTGCTCCGGGTGCTGGAACAGCGCGAGCAGGCCGGCGCTCGTGGAGTTGATCTCCAGCCCGCCGAGCAGCACGCCCATGGCCAGCTCGACCAGTTCGGCGTCGGCCAGCTCGTGCGCGTCTCCGCCGCGGACCCAGGCCGAGAGCAGGTCGTCACCGGGCTCGGCCCGCTTGCGCGCGAGCTGGCCGGCCAGGTAGTCCCGCAGTTCCGCCTGCGCGGTCGCGGCGGCGGCCGAGCCGTACGCGGTGACCGAGTTCAGCCCCTCGATCCAGCCGTAGAACCGGGGCCGGTCGGCGACCGGGACGCCGAGCACGTCGCACACCACCAGCACCGGCAGCGGTGCCACCAGCCCGGCCACCACGTCGGCCGGGCGCGGACCGGCGAGCATGGCGTCGACCAGCTCGTCCACCAGCCGCTGCACCCGGGGCCGGAACGTGCCGATGCGCCGGGCGGTGAACGCGCGGCCGGCCACCCGCCGCACCACGGCGTGCGCCGCACCGTCCATGTTCAGCTCCCGAGGACCGCCGCCGTCCGGTGTCGCTGTCGCGCCCGGCGGAAGCCGGGAGAACCGGGGATCGGCCAGGACGGTGCAGCAGTGCTCGTAGCCGAGCACGAGCCAGGCCGCCCGCCCGTCGGGCAACCGCACCCGGCTGACCGGCTCGGCCACGACCATCTCCAGCAGCTCGGCGGGAAGGTCGCCGGTGAACGGTTCGAACGGATAGGAACGCAGCCCGGAATTGACTGTCACGGCGCCACCGGCCGGCTGATCGCGGTCCACGTCCGACATCGGCTAAGAGTCCAGCATCGGTTAGTCCGGCGTCAATATCCGTGGCATCGGTCCGCGACCTTCCGCGTACCGGTGCCGATCCCCTAGCATCGGTTCTCCAGGGCTGCCGTTTCGCCGCGCGGATTGGTGGGATTTGACTGCGCCGCTGCGAATTCTGATGTCGACGTGGGGCTGGCGGTCGCATTTCTACAGCCTGGTACCGCTCGGCTGGGCGTTGCAGGCCGCCGGCCACGAGGTGCGGGTGGCCAGTCACCCGTCGATGGCCGCCACGATCAGCGCGGCCGGGCTCGCCGCCGTACCGCTGGGCGCGGACGTCGACTTCGCCGAGGCGTTCGCGGGCCGGATCGGCGCGGTGGCCCCGCTCGCCGGTTCCGCGCCGGCCGGCGCCGTCGAGCCGGCGATCACCGCCGACGGCGGGGTGGTCCGGTTCGCCGACGCCGTCCTCGACGACCTGGTCGGCTTCGGCCGGTCCTGGCGGCCGGACCTGGTTCTCTGGGAACCGTTCAACCTGGCCGCGCCGGTGGCCGCCGCCGCGCTGGGCGTGCCGGGCGTGCTGAACCTGTGGGGGCCGGACTCCTCGACCACGCTGCGCCTGGACCCGGACGAGGTGGTCGGACCGCTGGCCGCCCGGTTCGGGCTCTCCGCCGCCGACGTGCCGCTGGACGGCGTGCTGACGCTCGATCCGGTGCCGCCGCCCATGCAGGTGCCGATGCGGCGCCCCGGCCGCCCGGTGCGGTTCGTACCGTACAACGGCGCGGCCGTGGTGCCGGACTGGCTGCGCCGCCCGGCGGACCGGCCCCGGGTGTGCGTCACGGCGGGCACCATGATGGCCGGCGCCGGGCTGCACGACCGGCTCGACCTGGGCGGCGTGGTCCGGGCGGTGGCCGGGCTCGACGTGGAGGTCGTCGTGGTGGTCGAACCGCGCCAGCACGAGGGGCTGGGGCCGCTCCCGACCGGGGTCCGCCTGGCCGACGGGCCCCTGGCGGTACGGCTGGTGCTGCCGACCTGCGCCGCGCTGGTGCAGCAGGGCGGGGCCGGCACCACCATGACCGCGCTCACGTACGGCGTGCCACAGCTCGTCCTGCCGCAGGTCAGCGACCAGCACTTCAACGCCGGGCGGCTGGCGGTAACCGGCGCCGGCGCCTGGCTGGCGGACGAGCGCGCCACCGCCACCGCGGTACGGGATCTCGTCGGCGAGCTGGTCGGCGACGGCCCCCGGCGGCGGGCCGCGGCGCTGATGCGTGACCGGGTCCACGCCATGCCCTCCCCCGCCGAACTCGTGCCGACGCTCGCCGCCCTGGCCCGGGGCGGCCCGATCTGAGGAGTCGCAGATGACGCAGGAGCCACCGGCCATCACCTACCCGCTCGCGCCGGCTCCGACGATCTACCACCCGTCGCCGGACTACACCCGGATGCGCGAGACGTGCCCGGTGGCCCGGGTCGAGCTGCCCGACGGGGCGTGCGCCTACCTGGCCACCCGGCACGCCGACGTGCGCCGGGTCTTCACCGACCAGCGGTTCAGCCGGGCCGCCGCGGCCGGCCCGAACCGCCCGACCCGGGAACTGGGCTCGCTCGCCGAGGATTCGCTGATCGGGATGGACCCGCCGCGGCACACCACGATGCGCCGGGCCGTCTCGCACGCGTTCACCGTCCGCCGGGTGGAGGAGCTGCGCCCGCGGGTGGCGGCGCTCGTCAACCGGATGATCGACGACCTGGAGGCGGCCGGTCCGCCGGCCGACCTGATCACGCACGTCTCCGGCCCCCTGCCGATCTCCGTGATCAGCACGCTGTTCGGCATCCCCGACCGGGACCGGGAGCGGGTACGCCAGTGGTCGGACGCGCTCGTCGGCGACTGGGACGCCGACCCGGAGGCGCCCCGGGCCGCGCTGGAGGCGTTCCGTGAGCTGATCGACCAGCGGCGCCGCGAGCCCGGCGACGACCTGATGAGCGCGCTCATCGCGGTCTGGGACGAACACGACGACCTGACCGAACGGGAGCTGGTCTCGGTCACCGCCGGGATCTTCGTGGGCGGGCACGAGACCACCACCAACCAGCTCAACCTGTTCCTGCTCGTGCTGGCCCGCCATCCCGAGCAGCTCGCCGGGCTGCGCGGCGACGATCCGGTGGCGGTCGCCCGGGCGGTCGAGGAACTGTCCCGCTTCATCCAGCTCGGCGACAACGGGGTGCTGCTGCCCCGGGTCACGACCGAGGAGGTGGAGCTGGGCGGCGTACGTCTGCCGGCCGGCGCCGCGGTGCTGCCGGCGATCGCGTCGGCGAACCGGGACGCCACCGTGTTCCCGGGCGCGGACACGCTCGACCTGGCCCGTGTGCACAACCCGCATCTGGCGTTCGGTGCCGGCCCGCACCACTGCCTGGGCGCGGCGCTGGCCCGGATGGAGTTGCAGGAGGCGCTGGGCGCACTGCTGCGGCGGCTGCCCGGGCTGCGGCTCGCGGTCGACGAGTCGGAGCTGCGGTTCCGGCCGGGGCTGGTGGTGCGCAGCCTGGAGTCGCTGCCGGTGACCTGGGACCGGTGACCGGTCAGCCGCCCGCCGACCCGGGGGTGACCCGGGTCGGCGCGGCGGGGTCGAGAGCCGCCTCCACCGCCACCTCCTCCACGCCGCGCAGCAGCCGTTCCGCCTGCTCCTCGGTGAAGCAGCCGAAGTCGAAGATCACCTGGAGGAGGACCGTCTCCGGCTGGTCCTCGACGGTGATGAACATCTGCTCGGGCAGGTGGTCCAGCGGGCCGTCCCAGACCAGGAACGTCTCGTCCGCCCGGCGGCGGATCCGCTCGGCGGTGACCGGGTCGTCGTGCAGCCCTCCGTCGGCCGCCTGCCGGGTGGTCACCCGCCGGTCGTTGATCCGGCAGGTGATCCGGGCCGGGTACCCGCGTTCCGCGTCCAGCCGGTCCGCCACCTCGGCGAGCTGGGCCGGGTCGTAGTAGGCGTACTTCCCGGCGGAGACCGCGGCCCGGCGGGCGCGCGCCACCACCTCGTCCACAGTGGTGTCGGCGGTGTCGACGCGCAGCACGCCGTTCTGGCTGAGCGGGGCGACGGCCTCAGCGAAGCCCGGCCGGAACCGGTTGCCGACGATGAGCTTGGCGGTGAGCGGGCTGACGCCGGTGGCCCGGCCGATCGCGACCGCGATGACCGCGAGCAGCACGCGGGAGGTGTCGGTGCGGGTCCGCGCCGCGACGGCCCGCACCGCCAGGTACGCCGCGGGCGAGCTGAACCGGCCGTGCCAGTACCGGTGACCCCGGCGCCCACCGGCGGCCGGCTCACCGAACGTCAGCGGCGGGACGTCGCGCAGGTGTCCGGCCCAGTGACGCACGGCCCGGTCGCTGACCCGGCGCAGCGGCGGCGTCGCCTCCCGCCGGCCGAGGTCGAGGATCTGCACGGTACGCGGGTCGGCGACCCGGCGGACCGGCCGGCCGGCCAGGCCGAGGTCGGCCAGGATCAGGGACGTGGCGGTGCCGTCCACCACGAGGTGGTCGATCGTCAGCACCCGGTGCACCAGGGCGCCCCGGTGCCGGATCACCGCCATCTTCACCGACCAGTCCCGGTAGAGGTCGTAGTGGCTCAGCAGGCGGGCGTGGCCCAGGTCGTAGGCGAACGCGGCCACGTCGGCCGGGTCGGCGTCGTCGGGTACGTCCACCACGTCCAGGACCGTCTCGCCGCTTCCCGACACGACCTGGCACGGGCCGCTCCCGTCGCCGTCGCCCAGCCGCATCCGCAACGCCGGGTGGCGGGCCATCAGCGCGGCGAACTCGGCCGCGACCTGCTCGACCGTGACACCCGCCGGCACCGGGTGGGCACCGCTGACGTTGTGCGTCCAGCCGGTCTCCCGCATGTCCTGCATGATGGCCTTCTGCCCCCAGGTCAGGGGCGCGGTGCCGGCGCCCGGCCCGGCGAACGGCACGGGAACCTGGGCCTGGACCGTCTGCGCGAACACCCGTTCATCAGAGCAACGCGTATCGGCGTGTGTCAACGTGAGCGCGCACGGTTACGCTGCCGTCCATGCGGGACGCCGTCCGGGTCTGGATCCTTGCGGCAGCGGTGCCGGCGGACGATCTGGCCCGGTACCGGGCGGTGCTCGACGCGGACGAGCGGGACCGGGCCGCGCGGTTCGGCACCGGGTTGCTGCGGGACCGGTTCACGGTGGCGCACGGCGCGCTGCGCGTCCTGGCCGGAGGGGCCACCGGCACGCCACCGGCGGCGCTGACCTGGCGCCGGGGCCGGTACGGCAAACCGGCGCTGACCGCACCGTGGAGCGGGCTGCACACGAGCCTGTCGTACTCCGGCGGTCTCGTGGCGGTCGCGCTCAGCGAGGGCCGTCCGGTCGGGGTGGACATCCAGCACGTCGCGCCGGGCGGGGATCCGGTGTCGGCGGCCGCGCGCTTCTTCCACCCCCGGGAGGCGCGGCACGTCGCGGCCGGACCGGACCCGGCCGGCCGGGCGCTGCGGTTCACCCGGCTGTGGACGCGCAAGGAGGCGGCCGTCAAGGCGGCGGGGGGCCGGCTGTGGCCCAACCTCGGGATGCCGGTGCACCGGGGCGACGTGGTCGAGTGCGTCGACCCGGCCGGCCCGCACCGGCTCGCCGACCTGCCCACGCCCGCCGGGTACGCGGTGGCGGTCGCGCTCGCCGGCGACCGGCCGTACGCCGTCGAGTGCCGCACCGGCCTCGGTCACGATCGGTGACGATCGCCGTACCCGTTGACACCCGCCGATGTCCCCTGCTCTGATGGCTCCATGCCGACGCGCATGATCGACTCGTGGGACCACCGGTGCTAGCACACGACGCCCCGCCCCGTGACCAGGTCGTGGCCCGCCTGACCCTGCTGCTGACCCGGATGCTCCGGCCGGACGCCCCGGTCACCGAGCAGACCCAGCTGATGGACGAGCTCGGCCTCAGTTCCTCCCTCGGCCTGGAGCTGCTGCTGGCGCTGGAGGACGAGCTGGAGATCCAGATCGACGTCGAGGAGCTGGACGAGGACCGGATGGCCACGCTCGGCGACCTGGCCGACTACATCACCGCCAACTCCACCCCGCGCTGACCGGGCCGACCATGGACCGGCCCGGCCTGAGCGTGGTGGTGCCCGCGCACGAGAACGCGTCAGCGCTCGACGCGACGCTGCGCTCGCTGACCCGGCAGACGCTGCCGTCCGGGGACTTCGAGGTGGTCGTCGGCGACGACGGCTCGGCCGTGGCGCTGGGCCCGGTGGTGGACGCGTACCGGGACCGGCTGCGGATCGACTACGTCCGCAGCGAGCGGAACCGGGGCCGCAGCGCCAACCGCAACGCGGCGGCGGCGCGGGCCCGCGCGGACACGCTGATGTTCCTGGACGCCGACACGGTGGCGCATCCCGGGCTGCTGCAACGGCACCGCGACTTCCACGCCGGACGGGCCGGCCGGCCCGGGGTGCTGCTCGGCCAGCGGTACGACCTGGACTGGGCCGGCGCGGACGCGCTGCGCCGGGGTGAGCCGGTCGCCCCGTCGATGCTCGACGCCGAGCGCGGCGACCCGCGGCTGGAGGACATCGCCCTTCCGCAGCGGATGGACGACTTCCCGAGCGCGCCCTGGGTGCTGGGCCTGACCCACAACGCCTCGGTGGACCACGAGTCGTTCCGGCGGGTCGGCGGCTTCGACGAGGCGATGGTCAAGTGGGGCTTCGAGGACCTCGACTTCTTCTACCGGGTGTTCCACCTGCACGGCGCCCCGCCGGGGCTGTTCCGGCTGGACGTCGACGCGCTCTCCTACCACCTGCCGCACTTCCGCAAGACGTCCAACGGGCTCGCCTCGATGGACAACATGAAGTACCTGCTGCGCAAGCACCTGCGCTACGACGTCGAGGTGCTGTACGGGCTCAACACGTTCGGCCGGCACCTGGGCCGGATCCGGCTCTACGGCCAGGCCATCGAGGCGTACCGGGCCGGTGGGCTGGGCCGGCCGGACGTCCTGCCCGCGTCGCTGCGCGACGAGCTGACGGGGAGCGCGGCCCTGGTCGTCGGCAACGGCGTGTCCGCGCTGGCCCTGGGCGCCGGGTCGCACACGTTCGACCACGACGCGCCGGTCGGCGAGACGAACTCGCACCTGCTCGGCACCGTGCTCCAGCAGTTCAAGGCCGGCGCGCTGGACGTGATCGTCAACGTCGACATGTGGCGGTGCCTGCTGCCCGAGGACCTGCCCGCGTTCCTCACCCGTGGGCTGCTCAAGGCCGACCGGATCGAGCTGGTCGCCACCCGTACCGGCCCGGACCAGCGCGCCCTGCTGCCGGTGCCGCTGGTCGCCGACCTCGACTACGTGGCCGACATGCTGCGCCCGCACTTCACCGTCGCCGTCGCCGCGTACGACACCGCCACGGTGATCACGCTCCGCTGAGGTCCCCGGCCGCCGGTCGGGACGGGCGCGCCAGGACCAGGCTGACGTTGTGGCCGCCGAAGCCGAAGGAGTTGGACAGCACCGCGTCCACCGCCGCCACCCGCGCCTTCTCGCGGATGTGGTCGACCTCGCCCGCCCGCTCCGGGTCGTCCAGGTTGTGCGTGGGCGGCAGCAGGCCGCGACGCAGCGCCTCGACCGCGATCGCGGCCTCGATCACGCCGGAGACGCCGAGCATGTGCCCGGTGACGCCCTTTGTCGAACTCAGCGGCGGCGGGCCGGCCCGGTAGACCTCGGTGAGCGCGGCCAGCTCGGCGGCGTCCCCGGCCCGGGTGCTGGTGCCGTGCGCGTTGACGTACCCGATGTCGGCGGGCACCAGCCCGGCGTCGCGGACGGCCATCCGCATGCACGCGGCCGCGCCGGCGCCGTCGGGGCGCGGCGTGGTCGGGTGGTGGGCGTCGTTCGTGGCGCCCCAGCCGAGCACGTCGGCGTGGCGGTGGGCGCCGCGCGCGGCGGCGTGCGCGGCGCGTTCCAGCACGAACACCCCGGCGCCCTCGCCGAGGACGAGCCCGTTGCGGCGCCTGTCGAAGGGGCGGCTCGCGGCGGCCGGGTCGGCCCAGCCGCGGGCGAGCGCCCGGGCGTTGCCGAACGCGTACGCGAAGGTCGGGAACAGCGGCGCCTCGGCGCATCCGGCGAGCACCACGTCCGCCTCCCCGGCGCGCAGGATGCGCAGCGCCTCGCCGATCGACTGCGCCCCGGCCGCGCACGCCGTGCCGATGGACGAGGTGTAGCCGTGGATGCCGAACTTGATCGCGACGCGGGCCGCGCCCATGTTCGGCAGCGTCCCGGGCAGCATGTACGGGCTGACCCCGAACCGGCCCCGCGCGGCGCGGCCGAGCACCTGTTCCTCCAGCATGGACAGACCGCCGACGCCGGAGACGACGGCCGCGACCCGGTACGGGTCGACGTCGTGGCCGATCCGCAGTCCGGCGTCGGCGAGCGCGTCCTCGGCGGCGCGCAGCACCATCACGATCGACCGGTCCACGACGCGGGACTCCGGGCCGGGCAGCACGCTCGCCGGGTCGATCGCCGGGGCGAACGCGGCGGCGTCGACCACGCCGTGCAGCGGATGGCCGGTGGGCGGGCGGGAGAGCCCGGACCGGCCGTCGCAGACCGCGTCGAACACCTCGGCGGCGGTGGAGCCGACCGGGCTGACCAGCCCGATCCCGGTGACGGTGACCGGTTCGCGCACGCTCACCGGCCCCGGTGTGCCGGCCGGGCCGCCGGGACGCGGCGCGGCCGGGTGCGGTGCGCCGGCATCGGTCAGTGCGCCGAGGCCGGTGCGATGCGCGCCGCCACGGTCCGGCTGAACTCGCCGACCGTCATCATGGCGAGTTCCTCCGCCTCGTCGTCGTCGAAGGCGACCCCGAACCGGTCCTCCACGCGCACCGCCAGCTCGGCCAGGCCGAGGGAGTCCACGTCGAGCCCGGCCGGGCCGAAGACGGTGTCGTCGTCGACGTCGGAGACGTCGTACTTCATCTCGGTGAGTGCGGCGAGGAGGAACGCGCGGATCTCGTCGGTCATGTCCGGTGTTTCCCTTCCACGGCGTCCTGGCGGCGCGCTCGACCTGCTCGACGGAACGTGTGAGGCGCGGAGCGGACACTCCGCGTAGCATCGACCTTACTCGATCGGGTTGGTTTGGCAAGGTGCCCGGTCGGCCAGCCGTACCGGCAGCCGGTCGTACCCGCGCAGCATCAGCGCGCGGCGCGGCCCGGGCTCGGCGGCCAGCGCCGGGAAGCGGTCCAGCAGGCGGGGCAGCACCAGTCGTCCCTCGGCGCGGGCCAGCGTCGCCCCGAAGCAGTAGTGCGGCCCGGCGCTGAACGCCAGGTGCCGGTTGTCGGTGCGGGACGGGTCGAACCGGTCCGGGTCGGGGAAGCGGCGCGGATCCCGGTTCGCGGCGCCGGTCAGCACCACCACCGTCCGGCCGGCCGCCACCGGCAGGCCGGCGACCTCGGTGTCCGCGGCGGCGTAGCGGACCGCGAAGTGCACCGGCGGCTCGTACCGCAGGATCTCCTCGACGTACGACGCGGCCAGCGACGGATCGGCGCGCAACGCGTCCCGAGCGGCCGGCCGCTCGGTGAGCAGCACCAGCCCGTTGCCGAGCAGGTTCGCGGTGGTCCGGAACCCGGCGTTGTACATGATGATCAGGTTGGCCAGCAGTTCGTCGGCGGTCATCCGGCCGGGTTCGGCGTCCAGGCCGCGCAGCAGCGCCGAGACGAAGTCGTCGCGCGGCCGCTCCCGGCGCGCGGCGACCAGATCGGTGAAGTACGCGGTCAGCTCCGCCGCCGCGACGTTGGCGGCCCGGACCTCGCGCATGGACCGGCGGCCGATCTCCAGCACCGCGTCGAACGCGCGGACCCGGGACGGGAACCACTCCCGGTCCGCCTCCGGCACGCCGAGCAGCTCGCCGATGACGTCACTGGGCAGCCGCAGCGCGAAGCGGGCCATGAAGTCGACCGGGCGGCCGTCCGCGCCGTCCGCGGCGAGTCCGTCGAGCAGGCCGTCGGCGATGCGCCCGATGGCCGGTTCCAGCGCGGCGACCCGGCGCGGGGTGAGCGCCTGGGAGAACAGGTGCCGGACCCGCAGGTGGTCCCCCTCGGCGGCGTTGAGCATCGACGACTGGAGGATCCGGATGACCTGGTGCTCGCGCCAGCGCACCCCGGCCCGGTCCAGGTAGTCGGCGCCGAGCACCCGGAAGACGGGGTCGCGCAGCACCCGGTTGACCGCGTCGTACCCGTGCACGACGAGCGCGTGCGGGTCGGCCGGCCGCAGCGCGACCGCCTCCCCCGCCTCGTGCAGCCGGGCGTAGAACGGGTACGGGTCGCGCCGCACCTCGTCACCGAGCAGCTCGTCGAGGGAGATCGTCACGCGCACGGCCGCTCCTCGCGTACGCCGGCGAGCATGTCGGCGGTGGTGTGCGCCCGGATGCCGGGCGGCACCGGGTCGGCGAACCGCGCGACGACCGCCCGGACGTGGGCCTCGGCGGCGTCGGCAAGACCGTCGTAGACGGCCGCGAACAGGTCCCGGGCCGCCCGGCGCGGCCATCCGGCGGGCAGCAGTTCCAGCGGCAGCCGCGGGTCGAGCGTGGGAAACCGCCGGTACGTGTCCATCACCTCGGTCCGGGCCCGCACGGCGGCGGCGCCGTCGACGGACCCGAGCCGCGACACCAGCGGCGTCCACCGGCGCAGGAACGCCTCGTAGTGCCCGCTGATCGCGTCGATGTCCCAGGCGTCCACGGGAGCGCGCTGGCCGATCGCGTCCAGCGCGTCCTGCCGCCCCCGGAACACCGTGACCGCGCCGAGGGCGAGCTGGGCGAGCCGGGCCCGCGCCGGCCCGGCGAGCTCGTACGGCGAGATCCACAGCCCGTCGTAGAGCGGCGCGAAGCCGAGCCAGCGCAACTGGCCGCGCAGCGCCCGGCGCTGGGTGCCGTGGTCCTGCGGCAGCGAGAAGGCGACGATGGTCCAGCACCCGTCCCACGCCTGCGTCTCGGCCGTGGAGGCGGTGATCCAGTTCCCGCCGGCGGACAGGTCGGCGGCGGCGGCGCGACTGAGCCGGTAGAAGCTGTTGCGGCCCTGGCGGGCGCCTTCCAGCACACCGCGGCGGGCCAGCCGGCTGATCGCCGTACGCGCACCGGCGCTGGTCACGCCGGCCTCGCCGAGCAGCGCGACGATCGCCGCGGACGGCAGCGCGGCGCGGGTACGCAGCGTGTAGTCGGTCAGGAGGGTCACCGCGACGCTCTGCGGCGAGGTGCCGGCCTGCCGCCGGGGCAGCCGCGGCGCCGGCCCCTCGTCCGGGTAGATCTCCTCGATGTCGAACGGGCTTGCCACACGCGCTCCGGACTCGGCTCAGGGACGGTGCACCGACTGTAGACGAACGCCGCCGCAGCTCATCGGAGCACATCGATTGACACTTCGGCGTCCGGCCGGAACACTATGTGCCATACGACGGAGCCGGGCCGGGCGATCCACGTCAGTGGGTGAGGCGCGACACCGCGGCGGCCCGGGTCGCCGGCGCGGCGCGCACCCGCCCGTCCCCGCCCGCACAGGGCGATCGAAGGAGTCTCCGTGAGAATCAGAGCCAAGATGGTGGTGGCCCTGGCCGCGTCGCTGGTGGCGGCCGGCCTGGTGATCCCCGCCGTCCAACCCGCGTACGCGGCGTCGCTGACCGAGGTGACCAGCTTCGGCGACAACCCCGGCCGGATGCGCATGCACGTCTACGTGCCGGACGCCCGCCCGGCCCGGCCGGCCACAGTGGTGGCCATGCACGGCTGCGGCGGTTCCGGCCCCGGCTTCTACTCCGGCAGCGAGTTCGCCGGGCTGGCCGACCGGTACGGGTTCATCGTGATCTACCCCAGCGCGACCCAGCAGGCCGGCTTCGGCAACTGCTTCGACACCTGGTCCGACGCGGCCAAGCGGCGCGGCGGCGGCAGCGACCCGGTGTCGCTCATCTCGATGGTCCGCTACGTCCAGCAGCAGTACGGCGCCGACCCGGACCGGGTCTACGCCACCGGCAGCTCGTCCGGCGGCATGATGACCAACCACATGCTGGCGCTCTACCCGGACGTCTTCAAGGCTGGCGCGGCGTTCATGGGCGTGCCGTTCAACTGCTTCGCCGGCGCCGCCGACTATCCCCCCGGCTCCAGCCAGTGCACCGGCGGGAACATGAACCGCACCCCGCAGCAGTGGGGTGACGCGGTCCGCCAGGCGTACCCCGGCTACACCGGGCCCCGCCCCCGGGTGCAGTTGTGGCACGGCACCAACGACACGCTGGTGCCGTACTCGCTGCTCCAGGAGACGATCGAGCAGTGGACGAACGTGTTCGGCCTCAGCCAGAACCCGACGTCCACCGACACGCCGCAGTCCGGCTGGAACCGGCGGCGCTACGCCGACGCCAACGGCACCGTCCAGGTCGAGGCGTACAGCATCCAGGGCGCCGGGCACAGCCTGCCGTCGGCGGGCATGGCCGCGGCCGCGTTGGCGTTCTTCGGCCTGACCGGCACGCCCGGTCCGACCACACCCCCGCCCGGTCCGACCACGCCGCCGCCCGGTCCGACC
>NZ_RCVK01000228.1:0-37279 GCF_003667485.1 Micromonospora sp. BL1 | reverse complement strand
ATCTGCTCGCGCAGCAGGTCAACAGGGTTCACACTCTCTGAAGCGGCCATCGCGTCCTCTCTTCCTTCTCTGACTTGGTCGTCTTGAAGGATCGACGCGATGGCCGTCTCTCATCTACGCAACACGCCCATCACGGGCAAGTCGTACACCACTTCCGCGGACGCAACCAGGGTGGGGTGGCCCGCCGTCGGGAGACCTGTATCCTGGCTCGCGGAGGATTCGCCTAGAGGCCTAGGGCGCACGCTTGGAAAGCGTGTTGGGTTCACACCCTCACGAGTTCGAATCTCGTATCCTCCGCTCGCTCTACCAGGGCAAGCGGCAGAGGGCGGCTTTCGGTCCGCTCTCTGCCGTGTCCGACCCCTCTCCGGCGCGGCCGAGAGGCGCCTCGACGAGAGCGTTGAACCCTGTAGCGCCCTCAGGTGGGTCGGGGCAAGTCGGGCATTGCACCGGTCATTGTCCGCTTTTAGCAGCTGTTGCACAGCGGCGCCCTGCGGCATCATGCCTCCATGAGCCCGCTTCTACCTCTAGAGCCCAAGCAACATCGAGCTGCGCGAGCAGCCGCACGAGCTGGGCGCTATCAGCTCTTTCTCGGCGCAGGTGCAAGCGTCGGCGCTACCAATCCGGCGGGCGCATTGCCTCTCGCGAGGGACCTAGTCCAAATCCTTGCCAAGCAGTACCCCAAGGCCCCCATCGGCGACAACGATTCGCTTCCTAGAGCCTACCAGAGGGCAGTGCGCGTCAGTTCACGTGAAAATGTCTGGACCTATTTGCGGAAGATCTTTCACGGAGCGAGTCATCAGCCATGGTTCCACGAGATGACCTACCTCCCCTGGCGTCGAGTATGGACGCTGAACATCGACGACACTTTTGAAAACGCCTACGGCAAAGACAAGCCTGAAGAACGGAAGTTACAAGTAGTAGATTGGCAGGACCCGTACTCCGAAAGCGGCGATCTTCAAGTAATCCACCTTCACGGTCATATCATGGGCCACGAGCCCAGAACCCTAGTATTCTCTTTCACCGAGTATCAGTCGGCGGCCAGGAGCCACCCTGTATGGGACCAAGTGCTCGGCGGAGTAATCGGCACGGAGCCTTTCCTTGTAATCGGCGCCAAGATGCTCGATGACCAGGACGTAGAAGCACTGCTTATGCAAAATCCGCCGCGCGGGACAGCTCCGTCATTTGTGGTAGATCCATTCATATCACCCGGCAACAAGTGGGAACTTGAGCAGCTCGGCTTCATCGTTCTCGAGGATATGCCGGAGAACGTACTTCGCAATTGGCAAGAGTCCTTCGACCTCGGCCGAGATTCGTTGAGCGCCCTAAGAAGATCTAGCGCGCTAGCCGTACCGCAGTTCTCGAAGTTGCAGACAAATCTTGTCAGGCCCGCACCTAAGGATCACGACTTCTACGGGGGAGACGCGCCACTATGGTCGGACGTCGTCGGGGGCAGGATCGCGACTTTTCAATGGATGAAAGAAGTTATAGAACATTTTGAGAGATGGCTAGACACACCGACACCCGACCCCGTACTCCATATTGTGTACGGGAACCGACTTACCGGAACTTCCTCGGGCCTGCTGGCCGTTGCAAGGGAATCGATAAGGCTAAACGCGACTACTTACCTCTTCGACAAGTCATCCCGCTGGGATATCGCCCTCGCCGTAGATCTGGCGAAAGAACACCCGACAGTATTTCTTATCGACGGCGCGGCAGATTTCGCAGATGACATCGACCGCACGCTTAAAATGGCCAAGGAGCAGGGGGCGAGTCTCTACCTATTGGCGACGGAGCTGCCGCGAAACGACCTGCGCTTCGAAGGCCGACTGGTAGGGCAATATGCAAAATCAGTAACCTCCTCGCCTGAGAGATTGGACCGAATTGATAGCTCCGCCTTGGCAGCAAAATTGGAGAATTTCGGGCGACTCGGCTCACTAGAACTCAAGGACAAAAGGGAGCGGACGCGCCACTTTTTCAACCGCGACGTGTTCTCTGCGATGATGGAGGTTGAGTACGCACTCGGCTTTCGTAAGCGACTTGAGGGCGAATTGAGCGCGCTTGATCCGGACTGGCGGCTTGACCTTGCACTCCTACTCTCTCTTGCCGCTCAAGGCAATCGCACAGTCGGCCTAGTAGATGCCGCAATAGCAATCGGCACGTCCACTGAGACGATCACAACTGGACTACGTGAAGACGAGCATCTATCGGCTCTAATTGAGCACGTCGAGGATAGACTAGTAGCCCGGCAACGAGGGGGCGCAGTTGAGCCAGCGATCAACGCGTTGGGCCCGGATATTGCGCTGAGAAAGCTTCTCGGCTTCATTCAAAGGCTGGCCCCCCTAGCCAGCAGAGCCAGCCTTCAGCGACGAAACCGCGTTCCACTACTTGTTGGCCACCTAATGACTACGCGTAACGTCCAGACGGCTTTTCCGAATCACGATCTAGATGATTTCTATGAGGCACTGCGACCTACGTTTGGGGACTGGAATGGACGCTACTGGGAGCAGCGCGCCATCTACGCCAAATCGATCTCTGACTGGTCGCGGGCGGAATCTTTTGCCGCACGCTCTGTATCGCTGTATGACGACGCTTACACTCGCACGACATATGGCACGGTTCTCATCAATAAGGCCGAAAACCTAGCATCACTGGATGATCCCGCCTGGCAGGGCTACTACAATCGGGGCAGGGAGCAACTCGAAGCCGCCCGACTCAAGGAACCCGGCAGTCGCGTGACAGCTTTTGCCTTTCTTGAGGCGACGCTAGCCTTGCTTCAGCACCTAAGCCGCAGAAAGATTGGAAGCGACGCAGTGAGGTCTGTAGCCGCAGACTGGAAGGCTTCCTACGCCAGCCTTCGAGTGAGCCTGGCCGGCGAAAAGGAACTTCAATCGATATCACGCACGGAAAAGCTAGGCGACAGATGGGAGAGGCTGGCACCGCACCTCACTTGACTCAAGGGAGCATGGCCTGGATTACCCATCCGAGCCTTTCCGGCCGGAGTCGAAGTTTGAAGGTGGTAGCGGCGGCAGTCTGAGCGGTTTATCGCGTCTCGAACAGGGGAGGGACCGGCCTCACCTCCTGCCGTCTTGCGCGCTTGACGAACCAACACCTGGGGCGTACCCGCGTCTCAAACTGTCATGACCCTGTCCGCTTCTGCAAAAGACGCGCCTATCCGCTCTTCTGGTCGCGCCGCCGCCTCAGATACGCCGTCTCCGCGCTGTTCCCCGCCAACTCGATCGCCCTGTCGTACGCCGCCCGCGCCTCCCCGCCTCGCCCCATCCGCCGCAACAACTCGGCACGCGTCGCGTGGTACGCGTGGTAACTCTCCAGCGGCAGCCCGTCCACCTCGGCCAGCGCCACCTGCGGCCCGTCCAGTTCGGCGACCGCCACGGCCCGGTTGAGCCGCACGATCGGCGACGGGTCGACGCGTACCAAATGGTCGTAGAGCGCGGCGACCTGCGCCCAGTCGGTGTCCCGCGCGTCGCGGGCGTCGGTGTGGACGGCGTTTATCGCGGCGAGGATCTGGTAGCGGCCCGGCGGCCGTCGGGCCGCGATGCACGCGCGGACCAGGGCGTGGCCCTCGGCGATCAGCTCACGGTCCCACGCGCCGCGGTCCTGCTCGGCGAGGACGACGAGTTCGCCTGTCGCGGACACCCGGGCGGGCCGGCGGGCCTCGGTGAGCAGCATCAGCGCCAGGAGGCCGGCAGCTTCGTGGTCGTCGGGCATCAGCGTACGGACCAGCCGGGTGAGCCGGATCGCCTCGGCTGTCAGGTCGGCGCGGACCGCCTCCTTGCCGGGATCGGAGGCGAGGTAGCCCTCGTTGAAGATCAGGTACAGAACGGCGAGCACGCCGCTGACCCGGGACGGCAGGTCGTCGCGGGACGGCACCCGGTACGGGATCCCGGCCGCCTTGATCTTCGTCTTGGCCCGAGTTATCCGCCTGCTCATGGCGGCTTCCTGGACCAGGTACGCCCGGGCGATCTCCGGCACGGTGAGGCCGCCGACCAGGCGCAGCGTCAACGCCACTCGCGCCTCCATGGCCAGCGCCGGGTGGCAGCAGGTGAAGATCAGACGGAGCCGGTCGTCGTCGATCACACCGAGCGGTTCCGGGGCGTCGGCCAGCATCAGCGCCTCCCGGTGCTTGTCCTCCCGCCGGCTCTCGCGCCGGATCCGGTCGACGGCCCGCCGGTACGCGGTGGTGGTGAGCCACGCGCCTGGGTTCGGCGGTACGCCGTCGGCCGACCACCGCTCGACTGCTGCGGCGAAGGCCTCGGCTGTCATTTCCTCCGCGACGTCGAGGTCGCCGATGCGCCGGGCGAGCGTGGCGACGACCCGGGCCCACTCCTCGCGGTGGACCCGGGTGAGCGCCTCGCCGACGTCTGTCACGCGACCAGGAACGGCCGCAGCTCGACCCGCCTGTTGCACCGCTGCGACGCCAGCGCGGCGAGTGGCAGCGCCACGTCGAAGTCCGGCGCCTCGATGATCCAGAATCCGCCGACGTGCTCCTTCGTCTCCAGGTAGGGCCCGTCGGTGAGCAGCGGGTTCCCGTCCCGCGCGTCCACGACTGTGGCCGTCTCCGGCGCCGCGAGCCCACCGGCGAAGACCCAGTGGCCGTCGGCTCGCAACCGCTCGTTGAACTCACCGATCGCGGCCATCTCCGCGTCGGTGGCCGAGCCGGTCGTGTCGTCGAGTACGGAGATCAGGTACTGCGCCATCGGCTCCTCTTTCGCTCTCGCCGGCCGCCGGCCGGGCCGCCGTCACCCCGGCTACGAACGCCGCCACCCCGATCCGACAGCCTCCGACGAGGTCGATCAGGCGATTCTCGTACGTGGCACGTCAAAGCTCTCGTCGTAGTCATGGCCGGTTATGCGTTGCATGTATAACCGACAGTCACTGAGCAGGTTGAATGAGTGAGTGATCGAGGCATCGAGGCCAAGCAGGTGTGCGCGCTGCGGCGCAAACCTGGCCGCCGACAACGGCTCGGGACGGTGCGCTCCCTGTCAGCGAGCGGAGCGGGACCGCATCGTCGCTGCGCCCGACGTTCCACCCAGCTTCTGGTCCCACGAACCGCTTCGCCATGCGCTTGCGGATCGGCACCTCGGTCGCGTTGTCCGCGCCTACCGTCACCATCCCTATCACGGGCGACAGCCGCTGCCCCAAACCACGGTCGCTGGCTGGTTCGGGATTACGCAGGCGCAACTGAGCCGCATCGAGAACGGACCGGCGGTGGTGCACCTCGACCGACTGGCACATTGGGCCCGCGTGCTGCGGATACCCGCGCACACCTTGTGGTTCCGACTACCGGCCGCACCAGGCGACACCCCGCTGCCGGCCGATGTCGTGGAGGTGGGTCCTCAGCTGATCCGCGCACTCCGGTCCGCAGATCGTCAAGTCGGCGGCAAATACCTCTACAGCACCGTGCTGGCACACCTCGCCACCTTCTCCACGCCGACAGGTCGTCCTCCTGCCATGCCCCCGCAAATACTCATGGCGGTGGCCGCCCTGCACGAGATGGCCGGTTGGATGGCACACGATTCCGGGGACAGCACGACGAGTAGACGGCACTTCCTTGACGCCTTGGCGCTCGCCGTCGACAGCAGAGACGCGCTGCTGGTGGCGCAGGTACACGGAAGCCTGAGCCACCTCGCCTGCCACGGCGGAAGCGCGGAGGCCGCGATCTCACATGCCAGCGACGGGCTCGGGGCCGTCGCTCAAGAGGAGGCCGGTGCTCTGATACGCGCCCGTCTTCTCGCCTTGCAGGCACGCGGCCTCGCCGCAGCGGGTCTCACCGCCGACTGCCACGCTTCCCTTCAGCGGGCTGAGTCCGCCTTCGCAGAGGCGGCACCTGCACCCACCGAATGGCTGACTCCATTCGACCGCACCTCGTTCGATATCGAGTCGGCGCGCTGCCTGCTTCGCCTCGGTGACGTCACGGCCGCTCTTCGCATCCTCAACGGCAACGTCGCCGAGCGGCCGGGCGGCCGGGTGCGGAGTCAGGCGCTCGCCCGGATGCTCCTTGCCACCGCGCTCGTCGGACAGGCCCGGATCGAGGAGGCGTGCGACCTGACGCACCAGACCGTCGAACTCACCCACGGTCTGGGCTCGGCTGTCGTCCTCGACCAGCTCAGACATCTCGCACTGCTCCTGCGGTCGCATGCCGTCCGGTGCCCGGACGTGCCACAGCTTCTGGACCGGCTTCGCGACACCATCTGGGAGCGGAGATGGGTGGCGCTGCCGCTGCCGACGGGGTGAGGACGGCTGACAATCGTCGGTATGGCCGACGAGCGTCCCCTGTACGAGCGAGATCCGGCTGCCTGGCAGGTCCACCTCGCCGAGGGCAACGCGCGGCAGCCCCGGAAGCGGGTGGGAGCCGACGTACTGCTGCGCAACGGTGACGGCGACATCCTGTTGGTAGATCCACGCTACAAGCCCGACTGGGACCTGCCGGGCGGCATGGCGGAGGCGAACGAGCCGCCGCACCTGGCCGCCGAGCGGGAGGTACGCGAGGAGCTGGGTCTCGAACTGCGCGTCGGACCGTTGCTGGTGGTGGACTGGGTGGCACCGCACGGCCCCTGGGACGACAGCTTGATGTTCATCTTCGACGGCGGCGCGCTGCCTCCCGCCGAGCCGTTGAAACCGGCTGACGGCGAACTGGCCGACGCACGATTCGTTGCGCTCGATGATGCGCAGGCGCTGCTTCGCCCGTACGTTTGGCATCGGCTGCGTCACGCGGTGGCCGCGCTGAGCGACGGACGCCCGAGGTACCTGACCAACGGAACCGCCTGAGGCCGTCGTACACATGTTCCATCCACAGCCTGTGGACGCCGAGAGGACCGGATGAGTTACCAGCTCAGCGCCGTGGTCGCCGACGTCGAGTTGCTTCGTGAGCAGACCGCCGACCTGGACCACGCGGTGCTCGCCGCGCTCCGCCAGGACTTCGCGCTGCTGCCGGTCACCCCGCAACTGGTGCAGGAACTGACCGGCGGCCTGCCGGACTACGCCACCGACGAGCCGCGCGCCGAGCGCCCGTTCCGGCTGGTGCTCTCGCCGCCGCTGGCGGAGGTGCTGGCCCGGTGGTCGAGGAGCGGCCCGGTGGCGTACCTGGAAGCGGAGTTCGCGGGCGGCCTGGGCCACCAGTCGGCTGTGGTCTGGTTCGGCGGCGAGGTGAGCTGGGGCCCGCGGTACGACGCCGCGCTGGACAGGCCGCGTACCGAGTGGCCGATCAACACGGCGCTGGCCCGGTTGGGTGCCGAGCCGGGCGCGTGGATCGACCCGTTCGCCGAGCTGGGCCTGCACCTGGAACGCGACACGGACGGCTGGCTGGCGCACGGCCGGCGCGGACTGTCCGCCGACTACTGGGACGAGCTGGCCGAAGAGTGGGAACTACGCCAATCCGACCAACAACAGCAACCTCATCGCCCCGGCCCCGTTGGTGACTGGGGGATTGCATGAAACTACGATAATTCGGCTTTATTGCCGCACTGCTTGCTGCCGCGTCCGCAGCCGGCAGCGGCGTTCATCCACAGTGGCCCACCCGTCCGGTTGGCGCCGCTCAGGTGGTCAGTCTGGAGGGCCTGCGCAACGCGGAGTTCGGCGACACCGAGGCGGACCTGACCCGGCGCGGCCTGCTGCGCGCCGACGAGGAGGCATGCGGGCCCGCGCTGGTCGGGCACGGATCGGTCAGCCCGATCTTCGTCGACGACCGCCTCGTCCTGCTCTGGCTCGACGACCCGATGAGCACACCCGAGGGCATCAGCGCCGGCACGCCGGTCGGCGAGGTCCGCGCCGCGTATCCCGGCGCCGTCGACCTGCCCGCGCCGCCGAGCAGTCACCGCTTCGCCGGGCTGCTCGCCCGCGACGGCGACCGCGCGTACCTCTTCCTGCACGACGGGGTCACCGTCCGGGAGATCATCGCCGGGTACGCGGACTGGGCCCGCCGCCTCTTCGACGAGGGCTACGGCCCCTGCTGACGACAAAGCGCCCGGGACAACCCGGGCGCTTGATCGATATGGCGGTGGCGGCGGGATTTGAACCCGCGGAGGGCGTAAACCCTCACACGCTTTCGAGGCGTGCTCCTTAGGCCACTCGGACACGCCACCGCCGACGAGGGTACAGGACCGCCGGCTTGGACGCCGAACCGGTATCCCTCGGCCCGGCCTGGCAGGATCTTTGCCATGAGTACGCACATCGGCGCTGAGCCGGGAGAGATCGCCGAGCGGGTCCTGATGCCGGGCGACCCGCTGCGGGCCAAGTGGATCGCGGAGACCTACCTGGAGGGGGCCCGCTGCTACACGACGGTGCGCGGCATGCTGGGCTTCACCGGGAAGTGGAACGGTGTCGACGTGTCCGTCCAGGGCTCCGGCATGGGCATGCCGTCCGCCTCGATCTACGCCCACGAATTGGTCAACGAGTACGGCGTGAAGTCGCTGATCCGGGTCGGCTCCTGCGGGGCCCTGACCGAGGATCTGCAGCTGCGGGACGTGGTGGCGGCGATCGGGTCGTCCACCGACTCGAACATGAACCGGATGCGCTTCGACGGGCTGATCGACTACGCCCCGGTGGCCGACTTCGGGCTGCTGCGTACCTCGGTCGAGGTGGCCGAGCGGCGCGGCATCAGCATGCGGGTGGGGCCGATCCTGGCGGCGGACGCCTTCTACACGGACCGGCCGGACCTTTACGACCGGCTCGCCGACTACGGCGTGCTGGCGGTGGAGATGGAGTCGGCGGCGCTCTACACGATCGCGGCGCGTTTCAAGGCCCGCGCGCTGACCATCCTGACCGTCAGCGACCACATCAAGACCGGCGAGAAGACCACGTCGCAGGAGCGCGAGCAGACGTTCGGCCAGATGGTCGAGATCGCGCTGGACACCATCATCGCCTGACCTGATCGATCCTGGACCGCCTCGTCGCCGCAAGGTGGCGGGGCGGTTCGCGTTACCCGGGTCACATAAATAAATACGACCGGTCGTGCTTATTTCCTCTACGCTGACCGCATGACCTCCGATGGCCGCGTCGCCCGTGGCGACCGCACCCGCACCGCGGTGCTGGACACCGCCGTGGCGCTGGCCACCGAGGTCGGCCTGCACGGCCTCTCCCTGGCCCAGCTCGCCGACCGGCTGGAGGTGAGCAAGTCCGGCCTCTTTGCGCACTGGCGTTCCAAGGAGGCGCTGCAACTCGCCACCGTCGAGCGGGCGGTCGCGCAGTGGCAGGAGCGGATCGTCGCCCCCGCCCTGCACGCCCCACGGGGCATACGCCGGCTGCGGGCGCTGCACGAGGCCCGGATCGACTTCTACGCCGCCCGGGTGCTGCCCGGCGGCTGTTTCTTCGCCAACACCGAGTTCGAGTACAACGCCCGTCCCGGCCCGGTCCGGGACCGGCTAGCCGAGGCGTTCGCCCGCTGGACCGCGCTCCTCGAACGCCTCGTCCAAGAGGCCGTCGACCTCGGCGAACTGCCCGCCGACCTGGACGTGCCGCTGCTGGCGTACGAGATCGACGCGCTGGGGATCAGCGCGGTGATGCGGTCCCGGCTGCTCGACCCGGACGCCACCTACCGGCATGCCCGCCAGGGCCTGCTGACCCGGCTGCGGGCGCTCTGCCCGGATCCGACCCTGCTACCGGAAGGCCAGTCATGAGCCACGCCGCAGTCGACCGGCCGGTCGCCGAGTTCGGGCACGTCGAGCACGTGCCCGTGCACTTCGACGACCTCGACGCCATGGGCATCCTGCACAACGCCCGCTACGCGGTGCTGCTGGAACGCGCTTTGACGCCCTACTGGGCCGAGCGCGGCGTCGCCTTCCGGGGCGACGTGCACGCCGCCCCCGACGTGTTCCACGCGGTCCGCGAGTTCACCATCACCTACCAGGCGCCGGTCATCGGCGTCGGCACGGTGGCGGTGCACTTCTGGCTGGAGCACTTCGGCACCAGCAGCGCCCGCTACGCCTTCGAGTTCCGCTCGACCGACGGCGACACCGTGCACGCCACCGGCACCCGGTCCATCGTCCGGCTGGACCCGGCCACCCTGCGCCCGACCGCCTGGACCGAGGTCGGCCGCGCGATCGCCGCGACGCTGCTGCGTCCGACGACGACGCACGCCTGAGTCGGGACGGTCAGCGGAAGAAGGCGCGCAGCACCGCCGCGCTCTCGCGTTCCAGCACGCCGCCGTACACCTCGGGGCGGTGCGTGACGCGGCGGTCGCGCAGCACGTCCCAGAGCGACCCGACGGCGCCGGTCTTCGGTTCCCAGGCGCCGAACACCACTGTCGAAACGCGGGCCAGCGCGATCGCACCGGCGCACATGGTGCACGGTTCCAGCGTCACCACCAGCGTGCAGTCGTCCAGCCGCCAGCGGCCCAGCCGCTGCGCGGCCCGGCGCAACGCCAGCACCTCGGCGTGCGCGGTCGGGTCGCCGGTCAGCTCCCGCTCGTTGCGTCCGATCGCCAGTTCGGCGCCGTCGGGGCCGTAGAGCACCGCGCCGACCGGCACGTCGTCGGCGTCCGGGGCCGCCTCGTCCGGGCCGGTCACCGCGACCTCCAGGGCCCGGCGCATCCACAGCTCGTGCCGCTGCCGGCGGCCCACCGCGCCCGGGTCGGCGAGCGCCTCGTCGGCGCCGGGACCGACGCGCGCGGCCCGGCCGGGGGTGGGCTGGCCCGGGCGTACGGTCTCCAGCGCCGGATCGGTCGCGTCGGCCGGTTCGGCGGCGCCGGGCGTCAGGGACTCGCCGGGCTCAGACCTCACGCAGCTCCTCGACCTCGTCCGCGCAGCCGAGCACCTGGCAGATCTCGGCGGTCACGTCGGCCGGCATGGAGCCCTCGTGCGCGCAGAGCGCCAGCAGCTTCTGCGCCGGGATGCCCAGGTCGGCGAGGAGGTCCGCGTCGCCGACCGGGTCGGCCTCCGGGTCCACGGCGGGCTGCTCGGTGTCGTCGTCGCCGCCGGAGGCGCGCGGCTCGTCGACGTCCTCCAGGCCGGTCACCGAGGTCTTCAGGTCACCGACGAGCAGCGCGCCCAGCCGGGACTCCTCCGCGTACGCCGAGTCCGAGCCGAAGATCCGCAGATCCTCCCCCTCGTCCAGGCGCAGGACGACCAGGTACGTGTCGTCGGCCTCGACGAACAGCAGCGAGAGGTCGGCGTCCGGCTCGACGTCGCGCAGCCGGTCGGCCACCTCCTCGATGTCGGTGACGCCACGCAGGCTCACCTCACCGGCGGTCCAGCCGCCGTCGACGCGCGCCACGGCAGCAGCGAAGTACGACACGGTCCCCCCAAATTGGCCTCGGCAGCACGCCGACACGTCACGCGATGCACGTTAACCGGTCGGGTCGGCAGGCGAGCGGTCAACGCCCCGTATGGGCCGGCCGTTCCTTCAGAGAAAGCCGGTCAGCCGACGACGCGCCGGCGGGTGGCGATGAGTTGGCGCAGCCGCTCGGTGCGGGCCCGCTGCGGCCGCTGGCGCTGCTGTACCGCACGGGCACCGGCCAACTCGGCGAGGAGTTGCAGGCGACGGCGGCTCCGATCGGGGTCGAGCCGCGGCGGTGTGGTCCAGGCCATACCGCGAGCGTGGACCGTCCTCAGGCGTACGTCAAGGTGGCCTTCGCTACGCAGCGAGACCGGCACCGAAGGTCACCAGAGCGGCCAGTCTCCGGTCTGCGCCCAGCGCGTCGCGACGATCGCGGCGGCGATGCTCCAGCCACCCGCGGTGACGATCGCCACGCCCGTCGCCACCCCCCGGTCGCCGTGGCGGACCAGCACCGCGGCGGCCAGCCACGCCAGGCCGCCGGCCAGCAGCGTCCACCAGGCGTAGCCGGCGACGCCGCCGCCGAGCAGCCCGAACAACAGCAACCAGGCGAACGCGACGAGCGCGCCGACCGCGACGCCGGCGCCGGTGACCGGGTACGGCTCGCGGTAGCTGGGCCGCATCGACGTGCTCGACGGGAACAGCCCCGACGGCGTACGCGGCGGCGGTGGGAACGCCCCCGGACCGGTCCCCTCCGGTCCGCCGTGCCACCCGTGCGTCACCGCCGCCCCCTTTCCCGGACCGTCCGTACCGCGTTCGGCTTTCGTCCCTACGGTAGTGGTCTGTCAGGATGACCGGATGCGCTCGCCATCGATCGGTCGCCGCACGCTGCCGGCGTACCCGGTCCTGCTGCTCGTCGCGGCGCTCGCCGCCGGGTGCGGTTCCCCCACCGGGCGCGCCGACAGGTGGCAGGAACCGAGCCCGATGGCGACGGCCGCGCAGCCCGCCGACCCGGCCGATCCGGTACCGCCGGCCGCCTCCCCGCCGTCACCGGCGCGCACGGACGTGAAGCGGGTCTTCCCGGTGCGGGCCGGCAACGTCGACTACCACCCGACGCACGGCGGCTACCCCGGCACCGACGTGTTCGCCGACTGCGGGGAACCGGTGGTGGCGGTCACCGACGGCGTGGTGCTGGAGGTGAGCCGCGTCGACCGGTTCGACAGGCGCGGGCCGCTGGGCCCGAACAACGGCGGGCTCTCCGTCTCGCTGCTCGGCGACGACGGGGTGCGCTACTACGGCTCGCACCTGAGCGCGATCGACGCGGGTGTCGACGCCGGGGTGCGGGTGCGCGCCGGGCAGCAGCTCGGCAAGGTGGGCCGCACCGGCAACGCCAACAACGTCTGCCACCTGCACTTCGGCCTGTCCCCGAAGTGCACCGGCGCCGACGACTGGTGGATCCGCCGGGGCGTGGTCTGGCCGGCGCCGTACCTGGACTCCTGGCGCAAGGGCGGCAACCGCTCGCCGGTCGCCGAGGTCACCGCCTGGCAGCGCAAGCACGGCTGCCCGGCCTCGCCCGGCCGGTCCACCCGCAGCGGCTGACCGACTCGCGCCGCGGGGACACGCGGCGGACGGCGGATGCGCGTAGTTTCCAGGACATGAGTGCCCGGGATCCCATCGCCGACCTGCGCCGGATCGCGTTCCTGCTGGAGCGGGCGAACGAGGCCACGTATCGGGTCCGGGCGTTCCGGTCGGCGGCGAAGACGCTGGGCGCGCTGCCCGCCGCCGAGGTGGCCGAGCGGGCCCGCACCGGCAAGCTGACCGAGCTGTCCGGCGTCGGTGACGTGACCGCCCGCTGCGTGGCCGAGTCGCTGGCCGGTGAGGAGCCGGTCTACCTGCGCCGGCTGCTGGCCACCGAGGGCACCGACCTGGACGAGGCGGCGGCGAAGCTGCGGGACGCGCTGCGCGGCGACTGCCACACCCACTCGGACTGGTCCGACGGCGGCTCGCCGATCGAGGAGATGGCGCTGGCGGCGGTCGAGCTGGGCCACGAGTACCTGGTGCTCACCGACCACTCGCCGCGGCTCACAGTGGCCCGGGGTCTGACCGCGGAGCGGCTGCGCAAGCAGCTCGACCACGTCGCCGCGGTCAACGAGGCGCTGCCGAAGGGCTTCCGCATCCTGACCGGCATCGAGGTCGACATCCTCGCCGACGGCTCGCTCGACCAGGACGAGAAGCTGCTGGCCCGCCTGGACGTGGTGGTCGGCTCGGTGCACAGCGGCCTGAACGACGACCGGGCGAAGATGACCCGCCGGATGCTGACCGCGATCGCGAACCCGCACCTGGACATCCTCGGCCACTGCACCGGCCGGATGGTCTCCTCCCGGCCCGCGGGGGTGACCGGGCCCGGCGACCGGGGGCACCGGGCGCGTACCCGCAAGGAGAGCGAGTTCGACGCGGACGCCGTCTTCGCCGCCTGCGCCGAGCACGACGTGGCCGTCGAGATCAACTCCCGGCCGGAGCGGCAGGACCCGCCGAAGCGGCTGATCCGCCTCGCGCTGGAGGCCGGGTGCCGGTTCGCGATCGACACCGACGCGCACGCGCCCGGCCAGCTCGACTGGCAGCGCTTCGGCTGCGAGCGGGCCGCGCTGTGCGGCGTACCGGCGAAGCGGGTGGTGAACACCTGGACGGCCGACCGCCTGGTGAAGTGGACGGCCGGCCGCGGCTGACGGTCAGCCGCGCGTGGCCGGTTCGGCCGTGCGGGCGGTGGGCGTCACCGCCTCCGGGCGTGGACGGCGCCGCCCGAACAGGCCCTGGGCGACCGCCACGCCGACGAGCACCACGAACGCGCCGACGGGCTGGTGCCAGTTCATCCGCTCGCCCAGCACCACCGCGCCGACGAGCACCGCGAACACCGGGATCAGGTACGTCACTGTGGACGCCGTACTGGCCCCGGCCAGCCGGATGTTGCGCATGTTGATCACGAAGGCGAGCCCGGTGCCGAGCGCGCCGAGCGCCAGCACGCTCGCCGCCACGCGCGGGGAGAGGCCGATCGGCGACGGCGGCGTACCGACGAACGGTGCGACCAGCGCGAGCTGCGCGGTCGCCACCAGCAGCTGGGCCGCCGACAGCGACAGGCCGGAGTACGCGCTGCCCGCGACGAACTTCTTCTGGTAGGGGATCGCCAGCCCGTAGCAGGCCGCCGCGCCGAAGCACATGAGCTGGCCGACGAAGTGGGCGCCGCCCACGCCCTCCCAGACGCCGAGCACCACGAGCACGCCGACGAAGCCCAGCCCCAGCCCGACGGCACGGCGGGCGGTCAGCCGCTCGGTGCGGAACACCAGCACCGCCAGCGGCAGCACGATCAGCGGCGTGGTGGCGTTCCAGATGCCGGCGAGCATCGACTCGACCCGCTGCTCGCCGTAGCCGAACAGCGTGAACGGCACGGCGACGCCGAACGCGGCCACCACGAGCATGTGCGCCCACACCCGCAGGTCGCGGGGCAGCCGGTCGCGCAGCACCGCGAGCACCACGAGCAGCGTCAGCGCGCCGGTGGCCACCCGGTAGAGCGTGAGGTGCACGGGGTGCAGCTCGGTCACGCCGACCTTGATGAACAGGAAGCTGGAACCCCAGATGGCGGCGAGCGCGACGAACCCGGGCAGCCAGCTCCGCACCGGCGCGCGGTCAGGAGTGATCTCGACGTTCACCCCTGACACTCTGCCGCAGAGGTACGACGAAGTCGCGCGGTATTCCGGATGCGGCGTCACGTAGGGTCGCCTGGTGGGACGAATCGATGACCTCGCCAACCGGTACGTGGCCGAGTGGGCTCCGCTGAGCCCGACCGGTGCCACCTACGTCGGCATCGCCGGCTACGACGACCAGCTCGACGACCTGTCGCCCGAGGGTTACGCCGCCCGCGCCGAACTGGCCCGTCGCACGCTCGGCGAACTCGACGTGACCGAGCCGGAGACCGAGGCGGAGCGGACCGCCAAGGAGGCCATGCAGGAACGTCTCGGCCTGGAGCTGGCCCGCCACGACGCGGGCGAGACCGGCAGCGAGGTCAACGTGATCGCGAGCGGACTGCACGAGATCCGGATGGTCTTCGACCTCATGCCGACCGACGGCGAGGAGGCCCGGGCGAACGTGGCCGCGCGGCTCAACCGCTTCGCGTCCGCGCTGGACGGCTACAAGCGCACGCTGCGCGAGGCCGCCGCGGCGGGACGGGTCAGCTCGCGGGTGCAGCTCGTCGAGGTCGCCAAGCAGTGCGACGTCTGGGTCGACCCGGAGGGCGACAACTTCTTCCACGGGATGGTCGAGCGGATCGACGCCGACGGCGCGCTCGGCGCGGAGCTGCGCAAGGGCGCCGCCGCCGCGACCGCCGCCACCGCCGAGTTCGGGCAGTTCCTGCGCACCGAGCTGGCGCCGGTGGGCCGGGAGAAGCAGGCCGCCGGGCGGGAGCGCTACGAGCTGGCCTCGCAGTACTTCCTCGGCGCGAAGGTCGACCTGGACGAGACGTACGCCTGGGGTTTCGCGGAGCTGGCCCGGCTGGAGGCCGAGATGCGGGCGGTGGCCGCGCGGATCGCCGGGCGCGGCGCCTCGGTCGACGACGCGGTACGCGCGCTCGACGCCGACCCGGCGCGGACGGTACGCGGCAAGGAGGCGTTCCGGGACTGGATGCAGGCGCTCGCAGACAGGGCGGTCACCGAGCTGAACGGCACCCACTTCGACATCCCCGAGCAGGTGCGCCGGATCGAGTGCTGCCTCGCACCGACGAGCGACGGCGCCATCTACTACACCGGCCCGAGCGAGGACTTCTCCCGGCCCGGACGGATGTGGTGGGCGGTGCCGCAGGGCATCACCGACTTCTCCACCTGGCGCGAGGTGACCACCGTCTACCACGAGGGCGTGCCGGGTCACCACCTCCAGGTCGCCCAGACCGCCGTCCGGGCCGACCTGCTCAACCGCTGGCAGCGGCTGCTGTGCTGGGTCTCCGGGCACGGCGAGGGCTGGGCGCTCTACTCGGAGCGGCTGATGGACGAGCTGGGCTACCTCGACGACCCGGGTGACCGGCTCGGCATGCTCGACGGGCAGGCGCTGCGCGCGGCCCGGGTCATCGTGGACATCGGCATGCACCTGGAGCTGGAGATCCCGAAGGACAACCCGTTCGGCTTCCACCCGGGCGAGCGGTGGACGCCGGAGCTGGGCTGGGAGTTCATGCGGGCGCACTGCCGGGTGCCGGACGAGAACCTGCGCTTCGAGCTGAACCGCTACCTGGGCTGGCCCGGGCAGGCGCCGTCGTACAAGGTGGGCGAGCGGATCTGGTTGCAGGCCCGGGAGGACGCGAAGGCCCGCAAGGGCGCCGACTTCGACCTCAAGGAGTTCCACCGCCAGGCGCTCGACCTGGGTTCGCTGGGGCTCGACCCGCTGCGCAAGGCGCTGGCCCGGATCTGAGCCGGTGCCGGGTGCCGGCGGTGAGTCCCGCCGGCACCCGCACGCGTCAGGCGCCGAGCGTCAGCCGCAGCGTCGGCCGGCCGGTGAGCGTGTTGCTGGTGACGTACGCCAGGTCGATGACCGGGTCGGTGAACGTCACCGGGATGGGCAGCGTGACCGGCAGGCCGTCCGGGAACGGCAGGTCCGGGGTCAGCGTCAGCTTGATGCCGGCGAGCTTGCCGACGAACCGGGTGCAGTAGAACGCGACGTCGTCGCGGACCGTGAGGCGGTCGGTCGCGTACCGCTGGGTGCGGCCCCGGGGACCGTCGGCGACCAGCAGGAAGTCGTCGGTCACCGCCTCCTTCATGCTGAACTTCAGCACCTTGAGCACGCCCTGCTCGGTCTGCAGGTCGGTGATCCCCTCGAACCGCAGCCCGGTCATGGTCACCTTGGAGCCGGTGAGCTTCGACGGCTGCTGGCCCACCTTCGGCAGGCTCGGGTCGGCGGCGATACGCGGCAGCGGCTTGCCCGGTTCCACCTTGCCGGGCTTCGCCGGTTCCTCCTTGCCCGGCTTGCCCGGCGCCGGGCAGTCGGTCGGGGCGGGACGGGTCGTCGGCTTGCTCGTCGGGGCCGCCGACCCGCTCGCGGTCGGTGTGGGCGAGGGCGTCGCGCTCTTGTCGCTGCCGCCCTTGAACAGGTCGCCGATCCCGTCGAAGAAGTCGGTGATGATGTTGCCTTCCCGCGTCGGGCTCGCGCTCGGCGTCGGGGTGGGCGTCGCGGAGGGTGCGCTCGCGCCGGACGACGGCGTGGCGGGCTTCGACGGGCAGGCGCTCGCGGCGGGCTTGCTCGGGGCGGCCTGCACCGCCTGCGGCTGTACGGCCAGGCCGGCGGCGGCGAGGCCGAGCACCACGAGGACGATGCCGAAGGTACGCGGGTCCGCCGAACGTCCCGCCCACTCCGGCGGGCCGCCGTCGGATCCGGCCGCCTGCCCGTTCGCCGACTGCCGAGGGACCGGCCGCTCCCCGCCCGGCCGCTCGGCAGTCGGCTGCTCGACGGCCGGCCGGACGCCGACCGGCACCTCGACGGTCGGCCGCTCGTCAGCGGTCTGCGCGTCCACAGGCTGTGCGTCCACGGGCCGCGCGTCGACGGGCTTTGCGTCCACGGCGGTCTCGGGCTCGTCGTCCACAGTGGTGCCGGACTCGTCGGTGTCGCGCCCGGCCTCGGCCGCTTCGGCACCGGCGGGACCGGCCGGCGGGGTCGGCACCCAGGCGAACGCGAGCGCGCTGCCCACGATGCCGAGCAGCAGGCCGAGGAAGAAGCCGCCGAGGTTGAGCCCGATCAGGGAGTAGACGGCGGTGATCGCCGCGACGATCGAGTAGAAAAGCCGCTGCGCCGGACTGAGCCAGAGCAGCACCCCGCAGGTCACCAGGATGCCCGGGATCAGCAGGGAGAGCAGGCCGGTGGCGCCGCTGCTGAAGCTCAGGCCGTTGAGGGTCAACCGGGTGGAGGCGAGCATCTCCACCCCGGCCAGGATGATGAACAGGCCGCCCCAGAACGGCCGGGTC
Organism: Micromonospora sp. BL1; assembly: GCF_003667485.1. NCBI lineage: Bacteria > Bacillati > Actinomycetota > Actinomycetes > Micromonosporales > Micromonosporaceae > Micromonospora > Micromonospora sp. BL1. Next base: position 19,061 of record NZ_RCVK01000228.1, on the reverse strand, counting down.
CGCTGCCAGCGGCGGAAGGTCCGCCAAGCCCGGGCCGCGGTGCCGAGCCGGGCGTGGGACGGTTCGACGGTTGTCACGTACTCCTCCTGGCGGAGCGGGGACGGGGACGGTGGGGCGGGCCCGCGGTGGTCGGCCACCGCGGGCCGTGCTCAGCTCAGAAGCACTCCTTGCCCTTGGCGTCGTCGCCCACGTTGACCTTGAGCCGGAGCCCGACCAGGTTGAACGTCGAGGAAGTGGTGTAGCGGGACACCTGCTTCAGATCACGGATGGTCACCCGGTCGGAGTTCTGGCCGAACGAGCCCCGCTGCGCCGTCGGGTTGAGGTCGCTGGCGTCGCGGCCGATCTGGATGTTGGTGAAGGTGGCGTTGCCCTCGAGCGAGTCCATCGCGATGACGAGGTCCTTGGCCCGGGCGGGGTCCTTGCCCTCACCGGCGTTGATGGTGAGCACCACCGGCAGGCCGGGCAGGTCGGCGCGGACGGACTGGCAGAGCTTGTACAGCTCGGCGCTGCTGATCTCGGCCATCGCGACCGGGCGCGTGGCGCCGGCCTTGCCGTCCTCGCCCTTCTCGCGGACGATGCCGCCGTACTGCTTGAAGCCCTCGCCCTCCAGGCGCTCGGCGCCGATCTTGAACGTCTGCCCGGACACGGTGATGTCGGAGGCGATGGCGCCGGTCGACATGCCGAACAGGATGGCACCGGCGGCGGCCGTGGTGGGCACGATCATGGCGGCGAACCGCCGCCACCGGGTACGACCCTGGTTGTCGAGCCGATTCTGCACGGAGTTCCTCCTCGAACGAATGTGCGCGGCGGCCGGTTGCGAACCGGCGGCCCGCGCCGGGCCCGTCCTTCTGTTACCGACGGGTAACGATCGAGCCTGATCGTGCACCCGATGCGGTGTGGCTCACAACCCCCTGATTACCCGGCGGTAACACCGGGGGGATACGGGCAGGTGACCGGGCGTCACGAAATCCCAGGCCACGGCGGGAGATGAGGGCGAAATGTCGCGCCAAACCGGGCATCGATGGCGATGAGCGCGACGGAAAGTTACCGGATATCTCGCCGTTACAATCGAGTAACGAATGTAAAGTACGGTCGCCCGCATGGGAGACCTGCACGACGGAGGGGTGGACCGCACCGCGGCCCACCCCTCCGTCGTGCTTCCGGCGTACCGGTCAGCGGCGTTCCACCTCACCGGCGCCCGAGCGCTGGGCCGGCACCGACGGATCGTCGGACCGCCAGTTCGTCGACGCCGGCGGGATCTCGTCGTCGAGCGGACCACCGACGGGCTCCTGGTCGACGCGGGTGGGCGTCGGGTCGGAGGTCGGCGCGTCCGCGCGATGCCGGGCGTTGCCGTCGCCCTTGGGCCGGGTCACCAGCCACACGCCCGCGATCAGGGCGATCAGGCCCAGCACACCGGCGATGATCGGGCCCCAGACACTGATCATGCCGATCTTGAAACGGTTGTCCTTCACCGTCTCGACGCTGCGGCTGATCGTGTCGTCGTTGTAGTTGAAGTCCGCGTCCAGCAGCACGGTCGGGGCGCCGGTGTCCGGACGCAGCTCCTTGTACTGCTGCTCGCGCACCTTGATGTAGGCGCCGGTCACCGGGTCGACCCAGAGCGTACGGGTGTTGCTGTAGACGACCTGACCGCTGGTCGCGGTCGGCGCGAACTTGCCCAGCAGCGTCTTGACGCTGTCCGCCGGGGTGTTCAGCGGCTCGTTCTCGATCCGCTGCTCGAAGCGGTACGTCTCGACGCCCTTGATCTTCTCGGTGCCGGTGAACCGCGCCGGGAAGGTCTTCTTCAGGTCGCGGTCGAACACCTGGTAGTCACGCTTGCCGGTGCCGAACGGGAACTTGTAGATCTGGCCGGAGTAGCGCACGTTGCCGACCGGGGTCTGCTCCGCGCCGGACTCGTTGAGCCACTGCTCGTCCCACGGCGCCGCCGCGCCGGAGATCCGGTAGAGCGCCAGCTCGGTGCTGTACTGGCTGATCACATCCTGGTTGTCGCTGCGCTTGACCGTCTGGAAGACGTTCCAGATGACCGCGTCGCCCTTCAGCTCCTTGGGCACGCGGTCCTTGGTGTCCTCCGGCTGCGGGATGACCTCGATGCTGGACACGAGATCGGCCTGCGGCACCTCGATGCTCACCGCGCCGGCTTCGGACTTGATCTGTAGGAACTTCGCGCCCTTCGCCTCTGCGACGGACGTCGTTGGTTCCAGGTCATAGGGCAGCTTGGTCACGGCGGGGGCCACGTAGAACGGCAGCCCGGCCGCGAAGACCAGCAACAAGACACCTAGCCCGAAGAGCGCGGCGCCCACGCGAAGCTTCACTCATCCTCCTGTAACCTGCCGCCCTACGGTCTGTCGTCCGGGGCACCCGATCCTTAGCATTGGCGGGAGGTTACTCCCCAGTCACCTGCAAAAGCGACCCCCTGGATGTCCAGATGTCCACAGCCACCACGCCAACAGTCCCGGAGCCATCGGTAACGGGCCGTCTTCCCGCCCTCGACGCGCTGCGAGCGATCGGCGCGGTGGCGGTCGTCGGTCACCACGTCGGCTTCCAGACCGCCGTCACCATGAACACCACGTGGGGCGGCTGGTTGGCGCGCCTGGACGTGGGCGTGGCGATCTTCTTCGTGCTGTCCGGCTTCCTGCTGTTCCGGCCGTGGGCGCTCAGCGTCGCGACCGGACGGCCGCGGCCCCGCACCAAGCGGTACTTCTGGCGCCGGGCGCTGCGGATCCTGCCCGCGTACTGGCTGGCGGTGGTGGTCTGTTTCGTCGTCCTGCCCGGCAACCACCCGGTGTCGGCAGGTGACTGGCTGCGCCACCTCACGCTCACCCAGATCTACGAGGCCGGGCAGCTCGGGCACGGGCTCAGCCAGACCTGGAGCCTCGCCACCGAGGTCGTCTTCTACCTGCTCCTGCCGCTGCTCGCCGTGCTCGCCGTGGGCCGGACCTGGCGTCCCGTCCGCACCGTGCTGCTCGCCTCCTCCGGGGCGCTGCTGACGCTCGCGTGGGTCGCCATGATGGGCGCCGGCTGGCTCGACGGCGCGCTGCACACGATGTGGTTCCCCTCGTACGGCGCCTGGTTCGGCGGTGGCATGGCGCTGGCCGCGGCGCACGTGGCCCTGCGTACCGGCACCGCGCCGGCCGCCTTCCGCGTGCTCGACGACCTCGCCTCGGCGCCGCTCGCCTGCTGGGCGGCAGCGGTCGCGGTGATGGCGATCGCGACGACGCCGATCGCCGGCCCGCGCGACCTGACCAGCCCGACCGCCACCGAGTTCGGCATCAAGCTGGCGCTCTACCTCCTGATCGCCGTCCTGATCACGATCCCGGTGGCGTTCGGCGGGCGGACCCGGGCGAAGGAGGCCTTCAGCAGCGGGTGGGCACGGTGGATGGGGCACGTGTCGTACGGCCTGTTCCTGTGGCACCCGCTGGTCATCGAGCTGATCTACCTGCTCGAGGACCGGCCGCTGTTCACCGGCCAGTTCGTCGACGTCTTCGCCCTGACCATGGTCTTCGGCCTGGCGTACGCCGCGGTCAGCTACTACGGCGTCGAGCGCCCGCTCCAGACGCTCGGCACGCAGAGCCGCCGCCGGCCGCCCGGGCGCGGACCGGCATCGGGGACGTCCGCCGTCCCGGCCACCACACCGGACGTCGCGGCACCCGCCTAGCTGTCACGTACCGCTCACCTTCAGTGACCCGGTGACGGCCGGCGGCCCGACGCCGCCGGTCGGGGCATTGCCGGGCGCAGGCCCAGCCCTTAATGTGACGCGCACCGCTAAATTACTTGAGAGTAGGGTTCGCGTGGAGCGTCGCTTCGGCATGCCCGGACACGTGCTGTTCCTCAACTGGCGAGACACTCGCAACCCCGAGGGCGGCGGTTCCGAGGTGTACGTGGAACGGATCGCCGCCGAGCTGGTGGCGCGCGGATTCCGCGCCACCCTGTTCTGCGCGGCGCACCGCGAGGCCCCCGCCGACGAGGTCAACGACGAGGGCATCCGGTTCGTCCGGCGCGGTGGCCGGCACACCGTCTACCTCTGGGCCGCGCTCTGCTACCTGGCCGGGGCGTTCGGCCTCGGCCCGCTCGCCGCGCGCCGGGGCGGCCGGCCGGACATCCTCGTCGACGTCTGCAACGGCCTGCCGTTCCTCTCCCCGCTCTGGGCCCGCCGCCCGGTGGTCAAGCTGATCCACCACGTGCACCGCGAGCAGTGGCCGGTGGTCCTGCCGCAGTGGGCCGCCCGGTTCGGCTGGTGGGTCGAGTCGTCGCTGGCGGTACGCGTCTACCGGCGGTGCCGGTACGTCACCGTGTCCGAGGCGACCCGGCGCGAACTGTCCACCCTCGGCGTACCGCCGGAGCAGGTCTCGGTGGTCTACAACGGCACGCCGGAGCTGCCCCGCACCGACGTCGAACGCGCCCCGTTCCCGCTGCTCGTGACGCTCAACCGCCTGGTGCCGCACAAGCGGGTGGAGGTGGCGCTGCGCGCTGTCGCGGCGCTCGCCGACGAGCTGCCCCAGCTCCGGCTGGTGGTCGCCGGGCAGGGCTGGTGGGAGTCGCACCTGCGCGAGGTCGCCGACGAGCTGGACATCACCGACCGGGTGGACTTCCGGGGCTTCGTGACGGAGGAGGAGAAGGCCGCGCTGCTCGCCTCGGCCTGGGTCGCCCTGACGCCGTCGCTCAAGGAGGGCTGGGGGCTGACGATCGTGGAGGCCGGCGCGGCGGGTACGCCGACAGTGGCGTTCCGGGAGGCGGGCGGCGTCGCGGAGGCGGTGGTCGACGGGCGTACCGGCCTGCTGGCCGACGACATCGACGACTACCTGGCGAAGGTGCGCGCGCTGCTGCACGACGACGAGATGCGTCAGGAGATGGGCGCTCAGGCCCGGCGGCACGCGGCGAACTTCACCTGGCCGGTGGCGGGGGAACGCTTCGCGACCCTGCTGGAGACTGCGGACTCGCCCCGCCCGGTCCAGCGGCGGGGCGACCCGTCCTACCTGTTGCCGTAGACCTCGGGGGCGTACGGGTCCTGCTTCCCGGCCCGCTTGGCCGCCTCCGTGGCGTTACGCGCCTCGGTCGCGGCCTCCTCGGCCGTGGCGGTCGCGGCGGCCGAGAGCCCGCCGAGGGCCAGGACCCCGAGCAACGCCGCCACCAGGCCGGACACGACAAGGGTCAAAGCTCTACGCATGCCATTCCTCCGATGGTGAGACGTGCGAGCGGACGTTACCACGCAGTAGCTCGCCGGCGTAGGGTCGAAAAGGCGGCAGCCATGACCGCCAGAACGGCAGTTCCGCACGCGAGCACGACCAGCCAGCGGCTCGCTCCGGCCCGCGGCGGCGGACCCGAGGCGGCCGGGTTCCGGTAGAGGCTCAGCGACTCCCCCTCGTACCGGAGGTCGAGACCGGCCAGGACGGCCGGGTCCACTGTGCTCGGCGTACCGTGCTGCACCACCACCCAGCCCACGCCGGTGGCCGAGACCGGCCGCCCCTCGGCGAGCACCCGGCGCACCTCGCGCAGGCGCGGATTCTCCCCGGCCACCGCGACGTCGTCGACCACGAGCGTGTCGTCGGTGAGCACGGTTCCCGGCAGATAGCGGGGCGCCGGGTCCAGCACCACCCGGCCCCGGTTCCACGAATAGGCCCGGTAGGTGGTCAGCGGCAGGGCGAGGATCTCACCGGGGTCGTCGGGCAGGCGCTCGGCGACCGCCCGCCAGTCCGCCGGGTAGCGCACCGGGCTGATCCGGCCGGCCCCGCCGAACGCCAGGTCGGGCATCACGGCCACCGGCAGGAGCAGCAGCCCGGCCAGCACGATCCCGGCGACCTCGCGGTCGATCCGGGCCACCAGCCGTTCGGCGCCCAGCGCCGCGCACACCACCAGCACGAGGGCGTACGGCGCGAGGAACTTCTGCCCGTCGCGGAGCAGTCCCGCCCCCGGCACGTGCGCCACCGCCCAGCTCAGCGCCGTGTTTCCGCCGGGCAGCACGGCGAGGGCGGCCAGCAGGTACGCGCCGCCGGCCAGCACGCCCAGCCGTACCGCCGCGCCCGCCGGCAGCCGCCGCCGCAACAGGCCGGCACCGACAGCGGCCAGCACCACGAGGACCAGTGTCGCCAGCGGGGCCAGCGTGGCGGACCGGCTGGCCGGGGTGGCCTGCACGTTCCAGATGCCGCCGGTGCCCGCGAGCGCCACCAGCGGGCCCGCCCAGTTCTCGGCGCGCGCCGCGAACGCCGCCACGCCCGCCGGGTCGGACGTGCCGCCCGCGCCGGTGACCAGGGCCGCCACGATCCACGGGGCGTTGAGCAGCGCGACACCGCCCACCGCGACCGCGGACAGCCGCAGCCGGGCCCGGTCCGCAGCCAGCACCAGCACCGTCGCCAGCGCGATCAGGCCACCGGTCGGGGTGATCGCGGCGGGCGCGGCGAACAGCACCACCCGGGCGAGCGCGCCGTCGCGGCCCGCCCGCAGGTCCAGCGCCGCCCGCACCAGCCAGGGCAGTGCGGCGTACGCCAGCAGCAGCCCCCACTGCCCGATCAGCAACCGCTCGGCCAGGTACGGCGTCCACGCGTACGCCACCGCGGCGACCAGCCGCACCGCACGTCGCTCGGTCGGCACCAGCCGTCCGGTGCCCACGGCGGCGAACAGGACCGCCCCGGCCAGCGCCACCCGCTGCACCACCCAGCCCGGCACGAGCTGGGTCACCAGCGAGACCAGCGCGTCCATCGGCACCGCCCGGGGCAGGCTCTGCGCCGGGGCGACCAGATCCCAGCTCAGCGGCTGCCGGGGAACGAACACCATGTCGTACCGCAGCGCGTAGCCCGGCGCCGCGAGCGGAGCCAGGATCAACGCGGTGACGACCACCGCCACGAGGTACAGCGGCAGCGACTCCCGCCACCGCCGTACCGCGGGGCCGCCGCCCTCGGCGGGACGTCCGGTCATTACGGCTTCGGCACCGCCCGGCCGATGGTGACCAGGTTGGTGCACAACCGGACGCCGGGCGTGTTCACGGTCAGTTCGACGGCTGACCCGGCACCCTCCAGCATGAAGAACACGTCGTTCAGGCCGCTCTTCAGCGTGATCTCGCGGGTGGCGTCGCCGAGCTTGAACACCGCCGTCGAGTCACCGGAGCTGACGTAGCCGAAGTGCACCACGTACGGCCACTCCACCAGGTAGCCGTCCATCGGGATGCGGACGGTCCGGCCGCCCTCGGCCAGGTGCCCGCAGCCCTCCACGGTGCCGGGCGCGACCTTGCGCCCCTCGACCACGACCGGCCGGATCCGGCCGTTCTCGTCGAACGTCGACGGCTTCTCGCTCATCGTCACGAACGTCGGCCGCCGCTGGGCCGGACGGAAGAAGTGGGACTGGAGGTTGTCCGGCCAGAAGTACCCGGCCACGACCCGGTCCGGGACGGTCGTGTCGAAGAAGACGGTGCCGGGCGGCGCGGCGGCCAACTCGGCCTGCGTCGTGGCCAGGTAGTCCCGCCCGTGCTTGGTGCTCCAGTTGTCGCCGAACCGCGCGGTGCTCCACAGCGTGCCCACCCCGATGGTGGCCAGCAGCACGACCATCGAGACCAGGCCGACCGCGAACGCGCCCGGCTCCCGCAGCACGGTCGGCAGCGGCCACGCGGAGACGTCGTCCTCGTCGCTGTCCTTCATCCCGAGCAGCGCCACCCCGACGCAGATCGCGGCCACCAGCACCACGTCCGCGACGTACCGGGGGACGACGCCGACCAGCGGCCCCAACGGTCCGCCGAGCCGGGTCACCGCGAACAGCGCCGCGACCAGGCCGAGGTAGCAGGCGAGCAGCAGCCAGGCCCGCCCGGCGGTCGGCCGCCGCCGCACGGTGACCACGATCAGCGCCGCGAGCACCGCCCAGGACAGCCACTTCGCGATGTCGTACGGGTCGGACAGCGGCGGCCCGTCACCGGCGTACGTCCAGCGCCACGGCCCGCCGAGCAGGCCCGGCACCACCGTGTCCCCGATCAGGTCGCCCAGGAAGGTGAAGACCTGCCCGACCGAGGTGGGCTCGTCCAGCCCCCGGGCCGGGCGGGTCAGGTAGTACGCCAGGTAAGCCCCGGACAGCACGGTGAGCATCAGCCACGCCGGCCAGAACCGCACGACGGCGGTCACCAGGCTGCGCCACGCGCGGCCCTTGGTGAACAGGAACGCGGTCAGCAGGAACAGCAGCGGCACGATCAGCAGCGCCTTGGTGTCGAAGAGCAGGCCGAACACCAGCCAGAACGCGACCAGGACGAGGTGCCGCCTCCGGCCGGTGCGCACGTACCGGACCTGGGCCGCCACGGCGAGGACCAGGGCGAGTTGCGGCGGCAGCACCAGCAGGCCGACCAGCCACAGCGACGACACCTCGAGCGTCAGCGGGCTGAACAGGAACAGGCTCAGCGGGACGAGCAGCCCCCAGCCGGGCCGCAGCAGGTCACGGAGCAGCCGGTAGAGGGCGATCCCCACCGCCGCCTGCCCGGCCGCCAGCAGCAGGATCCACGGCCAGCCGGCGAAACCGGCCGCCCGGACCATCAGCCAGGCGACCGCCAGCCCGCCCGGCATGAGGTGGTTGTTGAACGTGCCCAGCAGGTAGTCCGGGTCCAGCCGGGTGTCGAGCACCTGCGCGGCGATGACGAACTCGTCCTGCGAGAACCAGCCACGGGCGGCCAGCCCGGCGCGCGACGCGACGGACACGATGATGAGCGCGATCGCGACCGCGCGCACGCGGTCGGCGGCTATCCAGCGACCGAGCGGTCCGGGTCCGTCGTCCTCCGCGCCGACGGCTGCCGGATGCGTCTCGGCCGCTGCTTGTGGCATTGACATGGTCGGCAGCCTGCCACACGCTTACACGCCGTGGGGACGGCCGTTCTCCTGATAACGCCCCGCAGCGCCCCCAGGTCGCCGCTGCGCGTCCGGTCCGGATAACGTCGCGCGACACGCGTCATGTTGCAGGTGCGCGTACGGCCGGCGAGACAGGAGCCGAAAATGCGTGCGGACGGGACGACAACGTCGCCGACGGGGACGGACCTCCCCGCCCGGGAGACCGGCCGGGCCCGGCAGACGGCGCGACGGTTCCGGCACCTGACGATCTGTCTCGCGCTCACCGCACTCGCCTTCCAGCAGGCGCCCGGGCAGGTCGTCCCGGACACCAAGGTCGACCTGAACGTCAATCCGGCCGGGTGGCTGCTGCGCTCGCTGCACCTCTGGGACCCCACCGGCACGTTCGGCCAGCTCCAGAACCAGGCGTACGGGTATCTCTGGCCGATGGGTCCGTTCTTCCTGCTCGGGACGGAACTGGGCATCGCGCCGTGGATCGTCCAGCGGCTGTGGTGGGCGCTGCTGTTCTGCGTCGCGTACCTCGGTGTGGTGCGGCTGGCGGGCCGGCTCGGCATCGGCAGCCCCGCCGGCCGGATGATCGCCGGCGTCGCGTTCGCGCTGTCCCCGCGCATCCTGACCCAGCTCGGCTGGTCGTCGGTGGAGTCCTGGCCCAGCGCCGTCGCGCCGTGGGTGCTCATCCCGCTCGTCGGACTCGCCCGGGGCGCGCGGCTGCGCCGCGCGGTCGCCGGGTCGGCTATCGCCGTCGCCTGCGCGGGCGGCGTCAACGCCACAGCCGTCGCCGCCGTGGTGCCGCTCGCCCTGCTCTGGCTCGCCACGCTCCGGCCGCTGCGCCGCCGCGTCACCGCCCTCGCGGCCTGGTGCGGCGCGGTCGCCCTGGCCACCGCGTGGTGGCTGATCCCGCTGCTGGTCCTCGGCCGGTACAGCCCGCCGTTCCTGGACTACATCGAGACCGCCCGCAACACCACGAGCGTCACCGACGCGGTGACGACGCTGCGCGGCGCCTCCTACTGGGTCGCCTACCTGGCGTCCCCGTTCGGCGCGACCATCCCGGCCGGCGCGCGGCTGGCCAACGACACGCTGCTCGTCGTGGCCACCCTGGCGGTCGCCGCGCTCGGCGTGCTTGGCCTGTCCCGGCGGGGGATGCCGCACCGGCGGTTCCTCATCACCGGCCTGCTGCTCGGCGTCGCGCTCGTCGGGCTCGGGCACACCGGCGACCTGCCCAACATCCTCGCCGGGCCGCAGCAGCAGTTCCTCGACGGCATCGGCGCCCCGCTGCGCAACGTGCACAAGTTCGACGTGCTGCTCCGCCTGCCGCTGGCGCTCGGCCTGGCGCACCTGGTCAGCCTCGCCGTACGCGCCGCCCGGACCGCACCCGGGCAGCGTCGCGGCCGCGCCACGGCCCGGGCCTGGCTCACCGCCGGCACCGCGATGGTGGCGGTCGCGGGCGTCGCCTCACCGGCGCTCGCCGGTGGCCTCGCCACCCCGGGCGCGGTCAAGGACGTGCCGGGCTACTGGCACGAGGCCACCGACTGGCTGGACGCGAACACCGGGCGCGGGCGCGTGCTCGTCGTCCCCGGCGCGCGCTTCCCCGCGTACGACTGGGGCAGCACCACCGACGAGATCGCCCAGCCGCTGCTGGACAGCCGGTGGGCGGTCCGCAACGCCATCCCGTTCACCCCGCCCGCCACGATCCGGCTGCTCGACGCGATCGAGTCGACGCTCGCCACCGGCGCCGGCTCGGCCGGCCTGGCCGACCTGCTCGCCCGCTCCGGGATCAGCCACGTCCTGTTCCGCGCCGACCTCGACCACGGCCGCTCGGACACGGCCCGCCCGGCGGTCGTCCGGCAGGCGCTGGAACGCTCGCCCGGGCTGACCCGCGTCGTGTCCTTCGGCCCGGTACGCGGCGGCTCCGACTCCCCGGACGAGTTCCGCGACCAGGGCCTCGACGTGCCCGGACGCGCACTTGAGGTGTACCGGGTGGACCGGCCCGTCCAGCCGGTGGTCGCGTACGACCGCGACGACGTGACCACAGTCGTCGGCGGTCCCGAGTCGCTGCTCGACCTGGCCGCCTCGGGCCAGCTCGGCGCCGCGCCCACGGTCCTGGCCGGCGACGCGAAGGCCGGCGAGACCACCGGGCCGGTCGTGCTGACCGACGGGCTGCGCCGGCGCGACGTCTCGTTCGGCCGGCTGCGCGACAACTCCTCCCAGACGCTCACCGCCGACGACACCTTCGCGGTGACCGCGCCCGCGCACGACTACCTGCCCGACTGGGGGCCGGAGTGGTCGACCGTCGCCCGCTTCGAGGGCATCAGCGGCATCCGCGCCTCGACCGCCCGCTCCCAGATCGACGCCACCGGCGGTGCCCGGCCGGAATACCAGCCGTACGCGGCGATGGACGGCGACACCGCCACGTCCTGGCGCTCGGCGCCGCACTCACGCAGCGACAGGCAGTGGATCGAGGTGAACCTGGCGAACCCGACCCGGGTCACCCGGGTCGAGGTGTGGTTCGACCTGAAGGCCGACGCCCTGCCCACCACGGTCACCGTGACCGCCGGGTACGAGAGCCGCACCGTCGAGCAGTTCGGCGACCACATGGTCTTCGAGCTCCAGGGCGTCCACGCCACCCGCAAGGTCGAGGTCTCCGTCGACGCCGCGTTCGACCTGCGCCCGTTCGGCGACAAGTCGGTCGGCATCAGCGAGATCAAGATCCCCGGCGTCGAGACCGGCCGGACGCTCCAGTTGCCCGCCGCCCCCGCCACCGACCAGCCGGCCGGCGTCGTCGTGTCGGCGGCGCCGTCCACGCCCGCCTGCTTCATCGTCGACGGCCGCCCGCGCTGCTCCACCGACGCGATCCGCGGCTCGGAGGACGCCTCCACCATCGACCGCACCTTCACGCTGCCGGTGGCCGGGACGTACGACGCGAGGATGTGGGCGCGGCCGACGCCCGGCCCGGAGCTGAACGCCGCCCTGGACAAGCTGGTCGCCGACGCCCAGCCGTTGCGCCTCGCGCCGCAGGTCACCGCGTCCTCGACGGCGGTGCCCGACCCGGCCGGCCGGCCCGGCGCGGTCCTCGACGGCGACCCGGCCACGAGCTGGTCACCGGCGCTGAACGACGAGGCGCCGATCCTGCGCCTCACCTGGCTCGAACCGCAGGTCATCAGCCGGATCCGGTTCACCGTCGAGGACGGGACCGCCGCCACCCGGCTCGGCAGCGTCCGGGTGGTCGGCAACGACGGGTTCCGCAGCAACCTGCTCACCAACGACGGCGTGCTCACGCTCGACCCGCCGATGCGGACCGACTCGATCACCATCCAGTTCCTCGACAAGCCGTCCGCCACCAGCATCGACCCGTACGGCCTGCGCCTGCCCGAGCCGCTGCCCGTCGCGGTCGGCGAGGTGACGGTGCTGCCCCTCGGGACCACTGTCGCGCCCCGCCCGGAGACGCCGCTGAAGCTGGCCTGCGGATCGGGCCCGACGCTTCAGGTCGGCTCGTCCCGGATCACCACCACGCTCACCGGCACCGTGCGCGACCTGCTGGAGATGCGCGAGATGCCGGTCACCGCCTGTGGCCGCAACACGCCGAAGCAGCTCGACCTGGGCAGCGGCGAGCACCGCGTCGTCACCACGGCGAGCACGCTCGCCACCGCCACCCGGGTCGCGCTGGCGCCACGTACCGCCACGCCCGCCGCGGCGGCCACCGCCGGCGACATCCAGGTGGGTTCCTGGTCGGCCACCGAGCGGCGGGTACGGGTGTCCGAGCACCCAGTCGACCGGGTGCTCGCGGTCCGGGAGAACACCAACAGCGGCTGGCAGGCGACCATCGGCGGGAAGACGCTCACGCCGCTCGTGGTGGACGGCTGGCAGCAGGGCTGGATCCTTCCCGCCGGTGTCTCCGGGGACGTGGTGCTGCGCTTCACGCCGGACACCCCGTACCGGATGGGTCTGCTGCTCGGCGGCGTCCTGCTGGCGGTGGTGGTCCTGCTCGCGGTGCTGCCGGACCGCCGACCGGCCGGGGATCGCGCGGTCGTCGCCGTACCGGCGGCCCGACGACGGCTCACCCGCTCGCTGCCGCTGCTCGCAGTCGGCGCCGCCGCGCTCGTGCTCCACAGCGGTCTGCTCGGCGCCCTGCTGGTCGCGGCGGGCTTCATGCTCGCCGTACCCGGGCCGCGCCGCCTGCCCTGGACCGGTGACCCCCGGCGGGTCAGGAGGATCGCCCGAGCGGCCGAGACGTGGCTTCCCGGCGCGCTCGTGGCGCTGGCCGGGTGGGTCTACCTGGAATCGGCCGACCAGCACACCGACGCGCTGCCGCAGCTCCTGACGGTCGCCGCCCTGGGCGCGCTCTGGCTCCCCACGACCGCCCGCCGACGGCCCGTGCGCCGGATCAGGCCGACCTCGGCGGCGGCCCCGGCCGTGCCGGCCCTCCGGGCGCCGGAGCCGGCCGGGCAGCCGACGCCCGTCCCCGCCCTCGCCGCCGCTGCCGTCGCCGCTCCGGCCACAGTCGCCGTTCCTGCCGCCGCACCCATCGGTCCGGGTCCGGTTGCGGGCCTGGGACCGGACCACGGGACCGGGCCGGGCGGGAGCCGCGACGCCGGTCCGGGACCGGGCCGGGACGCGGACCGTGAGGCCGAGCCGGGCGCACGCGACGTCGAGCCGGGCGCGGACCGAGGCCCGGACCACGACGCCGAGCCGGGTCCGGACCTGGACGGTCGCGCCGTGCCGGGTCCCGACGGGCGGCCTGGCCCGGACGACGGCCCGGGCCCGGACGCCGTCCCGGGCGCGGACGACGGCCCGGGCGCGGACGGCGTGCCGGGCGCGGACGGCGTGCCGGGCGCGGACGGCGTGCCGGGCTCGGACGGCGTGCCGGGCTCGGACGGCGTGCCGGGCTCGGAGGGCGGCCCCGGCTCGGACGGCGGCCCGGTGTCCCGCGTCTCGGAGATCACGTGAGCGAGGGCCGGCCGGGCCCCGAGCCGGAGGCGGCGGACGGCCGGAGAACCGGGCTGGGCGCGGCGGGCGTCGCGGTCACGCTCGCCGGTGTCCTGGTCAACGGCCTGGCCTACCTGGTGCCGGTGCTCGCCGCCCGGAAGCTCGACGCGGACGACCTCGGCGCGCTCGCCACCGCCCTCGGCCTGGTGGCCATCGCCGGTGTGCCGGGGCTCGGCCTGCAACTGGCGGTCGCCGTGCACCACGCCCGGCACGGCCCGTCCGACACCCGCCGGCTCACCGTGCTGACCGCCGCCGTGTGCGCGGGGGCGCTGCTGGTGGCGACGCCGGTGCTGGTCGCCGCGCTGGACCTGCCGGCGGTGGCGCCCGCGCTGCTGGCGGTCACCACCGCCTCGGTGGTGCTCTCGTCGCGCTCGCTCGGCGAGTTGCAGGGCGGTCAGCGTTTCCTGCGGCTCGCCACCGCGATGGCGCTGCTGGCCGCCGCCCGCTACGGCGGGGTGATCGTGGGGCTGCTGCTCGGCGCGGGCCTGACCGGCGCGCTGGGGATCGGTGCGCTCACCGCCGCGCTGGCGCCCCCGGCGCTGGCCTGGCTCACCGGTACGCCCCGGCGTCCGTCGACCGCCCCGCGCCTGACCGTCGCCCAGGTGACCGCCGGATGCGGGGCGACGCTGGCGATGCTCGTCGTCTCCTACGCCGACCTGCTCCTGGCCCGGCAACTGCTGCCACCGTCGGGCTCCGGGGCGTACTCGGTGGGGACCGTCCTGACCAAGGGCGCGCTCTGGGCGCCGCAGGTCGCCGCCGTCCTCGCCCTGCCGCGCCTGGCCCGCGGGGACCGCCGCAGCCGCACCGTCGCGCTCGCGGTGACGGGTGCGTGCGGTCTGGTCCTGGTCGGCGCGTCGGCGGTCGCGGGCGGGTTGGCCTTCCGGCTCGTCGGCGGACCCGACTACACGGCGCTCGGCCGGTACGCGCCGCTGTTCGCCGCCGTCGGCGCGCTCTATGCGGTGACGTTCGTGCTGCTCAACGACCGGCTCGCCGGGGGCGTCAGGTGGGCGGCGGCACCGCTGTGGCTGGGCACCGCGGCGCTGGTGACGGTCGCCGCGATCGTGCGCCCGCGTACCGTCGGCGGTCTCGTCGCCGCGGCCCTCGCGACGGCCGTGGTCACGACACTGCTGATGGCCGTGCCGGCGCGTCGGCGGACAGCCAGTCACCCAGCAACAGGTGATCGATCGAGTCCACCCGGCCCAGCGACCGGCCGGACGCGATCCGCTCCCGCAGCTCCGCCCGCGTGAACCAGCGCGCGTCCAGCAGCTCCACGCCGTCGACGCGGACCTCCTCGGAGGCGGCGACGGCCCGGAAACCCACCATCAGGCCGGCGGGGAACGGCCACGCCTGCGACCCCTGGTAGGTCACGTCGGTGACGGTCACGCCCGCCTCCTCCTGAAGCTCCCGGCGGACCGCGTCCTCCAGGCTCTCGCCGACCTCGACGAAACCGGCGAGCGTCGACCAGGATCCCTCGGCCGCGCCCGCGTGCCGGGCCAGCAGGCAGCGCCCCGGCGGGCCGGGCGCCTCGACGAGCACGATGACGGCCGGCTCGATCCGGGGGAACAGCAGCCGCCCGCACTCCGCGCCGGCGCAGGCCCGGACGTGCCCGCCACCACCGGCCACCGCCGCCGCGCCGCACGCGCCGCAGTAGCGCTGCTGCCGGTGCCACAACAGCAACCCCCGGGCGTACGCCTGCACGGCCGCCCCGGCCGGGTCGAGCCGGCCGGCCAGCGCCCGCAGGTCGAGAGCCTTCGTCGCGGAGGCCGCCTCCACGGCGGCCCGCTCGCCCAGCGCGGAGAGATCCACGGCGAACACCGCCGCGTCGCCGTCGACCCCGAGGAAGACGGTCTCGCCCGCGGCGGCCCGGACGGCCGACGCACGCTCCCCGGTGAGCCGGACCGGACCGTCCCCGTCGACGAGGCAGCGGCCCCGCCACAGCGGCAGCACCACGCTCGCCGGATCGGTCAGCCGTTCGGCCAGCCAGTCCGCGTCGGCGCGCCGCTCCGCAGCCCGGTCCAGCCATCCGCCGCCGTACGCCGGCACCCGATCCTGTGTCCGCACCAGCTCACCGTGTCACGATCCACGCCCCGGCACGGCCCCGAAACGGGTGATCGGTGCGACACCGGCGGTCTGCCGACACGACCGCCGGACCGGACACTCCCGGCGGGCCCGAGCGTTGGTTACCGTAGGTGTCTCCCGCGGGGGAAGCGGTCCCCGCGTGTACTTCCGATCGAGGTTGCAGTGACGATGTACGGCGAGAAGATGCCGGCTGCCGACGACCGGCCCACCATCAAGGTGGCGGCGGTGAGCTGGCCCGGCGTCGAGATGGAGCCGGTCGCCACACCACCGGAGGGCGGCGGCAAGCCGGCACGCTCGCGACGGGCCCGGCTGCTGCTGGCCGGCGGGATCGTCGCGGCCGTGCTCGCCGGCGGCGTCGGCCTGGGTGCCTACGCGTACGCCGGTGACGTGCCCCGCGGCACCACGGTGCTCGGCACCGAGCTGGGCGGGCGGAGCAAGGCCGAAGCGGCCCAGGCGCTCCGCGCCGAGCTGGAACGCCGGGCCGACACGTTGAACACCCCGCTCGCGGTCACAGTCGGTGGGAACAAGGCCGAGCTGAAGCCGTCCGACGTGGGGCTCGCCATCGACGTGGAGGCGACTGTGGCGGCGGCCGCCGAGGCGGACGCGCACGCGGTGAGCCGACTCGTCGGCTCCCGGTCGGTCGAGCCGGTGGTCACCGTCGACCAGGCCAAGCTGGGGGCGGCCCTGCGCAAGGTGATGGGCGCGCAGGGGCGTGAGATGACCATGCCGGCGATCATCTGGACCGGGACCACACCGAAGCCCGTCTACCCGAAGCCGGCGCTGACGATCGACACCGACGGCGCCGCCGCCGTGGTCAAGGCCGGCTGGCTGGCCGCCGAGCCGGTCACCGTGCCGCTCGTCGAGAAGTGGCCGGCCACCACCCGCGAGGAGGTGGACCGGATCATCGCCGAACTGGCCCGGCCCGCGGTGGCCGCACCGGTCACGCTCACCACCGACGGAGGCTCGGTCACCGTCCCGCCCGCCGCCATCGCCCGGTCGTTGCGCTTCTCCGCCGACGACGCCGGCACGCTCACCCCGAAGGTCGACGTCAAGCGGCTGCGTACCGCGCTCGGCGACAAGCTGACCAAGCTCGAGGTCGAGCCGCGGGACGCCGGGCTGACCATCAGCGGCGGCAAGCCGAAGGTGCTGCCCAGCAAGGCCGGGCGCCAGGTCGACGCCGCCGCGCTCGGCCCGGCCCTGCTCGCGGTGCTGCCGAAGACCGAGGGCCGTACGGTGACCGCCGAGCTGAAGCCGGCCGCCCCCGAGCTGACCGAGGCGGAGCTGGCGAAGCTCGGCATCAAGGAGCGGGTGTCGACGTTCACCACCCACTTCACCGGTGGCCTTTCGTCGCCGCGCAGCCAGAACATCGTCCGGGCGGCGAAGGACGTGGACGGCGCGCTGGTGAAGCCCGGCGAGACGTTCTCGCTCAACGGGCACACCGGCGAACGCGGCTACGACCAGGGCTACAAGGACGCCCCGACGATCGTCGGCGGCAAGCTGGTGCCGGGCGTCGGCGGTGGCGTCTCGCAGTTCACCACCACGCTGTTCAACGCCACCTACTACGCCGGGCTGGAGGACGTCGAGCACAAGCCGCACTCGTTCTACTTCAGCCGCTACCCGGCGGTGATCGAGTCGACCATCTACTGGCCGCAGCTCGACTTCAAGTTCCGCAACAACACGCCCTACGGCGTACTGATCGACACGTCGTACACGTCCAGCTCGATCACCGTGTCGATCTGGAGCACCAAGATCTACGACAGCGTGAAGACCGAGTACGGCCCGCGCCGCAACATCACCCAGCCGAAGACGGTCTACCTGACGCCGGGGCCGACCTGCATCGCCGCTGCCGGCGCAGTCGGGTTCGCCCAGGACGCGTACCGGGTCATCAAGAAGGACGGCAAGGTGTTCAAGCGGGAGAAGTTCAGCTGGCGCTACGACGCCGAGCCGCGCTTCATCTGCGCCCCGAAGCCGGGCGGCGACGACTGATCCACCGAACGCGAGAAGGCCCCGCCGGAGATCCGGCGGGGCCTTTCCCATGCTTGTCACGGCCGTGCCGCGGCCAGCCCTTCGCGTACGCCGTCGGCGTCCCGATCGGTGCCGTAGACGGGCGTGTCCGGCTGCTGCCGCCAGCTCTCGTCCAGGGTTCCCGCGTCGACCGGGTCGAAGCCCAGCTCGTCCACCAGGCCCATGACGGTCCGCTTGGCGTCCGCGTCGTCGGCGGCCACCGGCAGCGCGATCCGGCCGGAGGTGCCCGCCGGCTTGCCCTCGTCCATCAGGTGCGCGGCCTGGATGTTGTTGAAG
The DNA here is from genome assembly GCF_003667485.1 of Micromonospora sp. BL1. NCBI lineage: Bacteria > Bacillati > Actinomycetota > Actinomycetes > Micromonosporales > Micromonosporaceae > Micromonospora > Micromonospora sp. BL1. Next base: position 873 of record NZ_RCVK01000228.1, on the reverse strand, counting down.
ACCTTCACCACCCGCGCGCCCTTGAGGTGGTCAGCGGTCCAGCGGCTGGAGCTGAGGCTGCGGTCCAGCAGCTCGGGGATGTCGCCGTCCCGCTGGGGGTAGTAGTTGTTGGCGTCGACCACGAGCTTGCCGTCGAAGAGCGCCGCCGGGAGCTGCGGCACCGCCTTCAGCGGGATCGCGATGACCACCAGCTCGGCGCCCTGGACGGCGTCCTCCACCGACACGGCCCGGGCGCCGGTCTCGGCAGCCAGGTCGGCCAGGCTCTCCGGCCCGCGGGAGTTGGCCACCGCGACGTCGTGACCGAGTGAACGCAGACGACGGGTGAGGGTGCCCCCGATGTGCCCCGACCCGATGATTCCGATCTCCATGCCCACTCCTGTACCCCGTGCGGTCGGACCCGATCACGGTCCCGGCGTACGACACGTCACGTTTCGTACCGCCGAGCCGGCGGGCGAGCGTGCGTCGACGGTCCCGGCTCGACGGTACGAGACCGAGGCGGCTCGTCGTGGTGTTTTCCGGGGGGAACGCAATTGGGGAAGTGGCGGGCCCGTTCGCCAGTTCGGGGAAGTGGTGGGCCGACCCGCCAGCTCGGCGAAGTGGCTAGGTCCGGGGTACTTCGTTGCCGCCACTTCGGGGAAATGGTGGGCCGGCCAATCGCTCACACGCACCCAGGGCCGGCTTTGTGGTCGGTCTGGCGGGGGCGGACGCAATTCAGGGCCACCCCCGTGTGGGGGTGGCCCTGAATTGGAAGATTGTCCGGCGGTGTCCTACTCTCCCACACCCTCCCGAGTGCAGTACCATCGGCGCTGGAGGGCTTAGCTTCCGGGTTCGGAATGTTGCCGGGCGTTTCCCCTCCGCCATGACCGCCGTAAC
>NZ_RCVK01000301.1:0-38310 GCF_003667485.1 Micromonospora sp. BL1 | reverse complement strand
TCTGGGCTAGCGGAGGCCGGCGGCGGTGAGGAGGTTGCCCTCGGGGACGTGGGGGGTCGTGTGGCCGTGTGCCATGCGGTGCTGGGCGCGGGCGGCGGTGAACGCCGGGTCACCGGCGATGGCGGCGGCGTACGCGGCGGCCGTGCGGGACGCGATGGCGGACCAGCCGTACTGCTCGTGCACCATGGCGCGGGCCCGCCGGGCGAGCGCGCGGGCCCGGTCCCGGTCGGACAGCAGCGTGTGCACCGCCTCGGCCAGCCCGTCCGGGTCGTGCGGGGCGAACGTCATCCCGGTGACGCCCGGCTCGACGATCTCGGCCAGCCCGCCGGTACGGGCCACCGCCAGCGGCGCGCCCGCGGCTGCCCCCTCCAGCGCCACCATGCCGAACGGCTCGTAGATGCTTGGCACCGCGAAGCAGTCCGAGGCGGCCATCACGGCGGGCAGGTCGGTGCCGCCGAGGAACCCGGGCATGCTCACAGTCGCGCCCAGTCCGAGGCGGTGCACCTCGGCCTCCAGGTCCGCCTTGTACGGCCCGTCGCCGACGATCACCGCGCGCAGCCCGGGGTGCCGGTCGCGCAGCCGGGGCAGCCCGGCCAGCAGGTGCTGCACGCCCTTCTCGTACACCAGGCGGCCGGCGAACGTGACCAGCGGGCCGTCGGCGGCGAACCGGGCCCGGGCGGCGGCGACCGCCGACGCGGGCACCCGCCAGCGGTGCGGCTCGACGCCGTTGGGCACCACGTCGACCCGGGCGGCGTCCACGCCGAACAACGCGCCCACCTCGTCGCGCATGTAACCGGAGCAGACGATCACCCGGCCGGACTCGCCGGCGAGCCAGTGTTCGACGCCGTGGATGGTGCGGTTCATCTCCTCCGGCAGCCAGCCCTGGTGCCGGCCCGCCTCGGTGGCGTGGATGGTGCTGACCAGCGGCACGTCCAGGTGCTCGCGCAGCGTCATCGCGGTGTGTGCGACGAGCCAGTCGTGGGCGTGGATGACGTCGTACGAGCCGGCGGAGGCGGCGCGCAGCGCGGCCCGGGTCAGGGTGTGGTTGAACGCCATGGTCCAGGCCAGCAGCGATCCGGTGGCCAGCGGGAACCGGACCGGGTCCTCGGCGGCGCGGACCACGCGCACGCCGTCGGCGTACTCCTCCAGGGGAGCGCCCTCGGCGTGGCGGGTGACGACTGTGACCTCGTGCCCGGCTGCGGCCAGCGCCACGGACAGCGCGTGGACGTGGCGGCCGAGGCCACCGACGAGCACCGGCGGGTACTCCCACGACAGCATCAGGATGCGCCGGGGCCGGGGCCCGGCCCCGGCCGGCGACGGGGGCGCCGGGCGGGAGGTGAGGGTGGGCCGGTGGAGCCGGTCCGTCGCGGTGGCGGGCTGAGCGCCGACCCGCAGAGTGGTCACGTCGATCTCCGTCCATGCATGGTGAGGCACGCCGGCATCGGTGGCGGCGACGAGCGGTGGTGAGGGGTGGCCGAACGGCCGGGCGGGCCCGCGCGCGCGTGGGCCCGGATCCAGGAAAGTCCATCTGCCGCCGGTCCGCATCTTGAAAAGGTCGATCGTGACGGATGACACCCGAACGTCTGTCCGGACTCAGGAGGGCGGATTCGGTTACGGTCCGAACGGGTGGATTGACGGGCGGTACGACGGGGCATCACCGGCGTGCGCATCGGCGGTGCCCCCCGCCCGATGCGCTCACGATCATGGGCCGAAGGAGCGACATGCAGGTCTGGCCGGGCGAGAGCTACCCCCTCGGCGCCACGTACGACGGGATGGGCACCAACTTCGCGATCTTCTCCGAGGTGGCGGAGAAGATCGAGCTGTGCCTGTTCGACGAGTGGGACATCGGCACCGAGCGCCGGGTGGAGCTGCGCGAGGTCGACGCGTACGTGTGGCACGCCTACATCCCCGGCGTCGAGCCCGGCCAGCGCTACGGCTACCGGGTGCACGGGCCGTGGAACCCGGCCGAGGGGCTGCGCTGCAATCCGCACAAGCTGCTGCTCGACCCGTACGCGAAGGCGGTCGACGGGGAGGTCACCTGGCACCCGTCGGTCTACGACTACGAGGTCGGCGGCGACCCGGACCGGATGAACACCGAGGACTCGGCGCCGTACATGCCGAAGTCGGTGGTGGTGAACCCGTACTTCGACTGGGGCAACGACCGGCCGCCGCGCACCCCGTACCACCACTCGGTGATCTACGAGGCGCACGTGCGCGGCCTGACCATGCGCCACCCGGGCATCCCGGAGGAGCTGCGCGGCACGTACGCGGCGATCGCCTCCCCGGTGATGATCGAGCACTTCAAGCGGCTCGGCGTGACAGCGGTGGAGCTGATGCCGGTGCACGAGTTCGTGCACGACCACCGCCTGGCCGACCTGGGGCTGCGCAACTACTGGGGCTACAACACCATCAGCTTCTTCGCCCCGCACCACGGCTACTCCGCGCTGGGCCGCCTGGGCCAGCAGGTGCAGGAGTTCCGGGGCATGGTCAAGGCGCTGCACGCCGCAGGCATCGAGGTCATCCTCGACGTGGTCTACAACCACACCGCCGAGGGCAACCATCTCGGGCCGTCGCTGAGCTTCAAGGGCATCGACACCCCGAGCTACTACCGGCTCTCCGAGGAAGATCGGCGCTACTTCGTCGACTACACCGGCACCGGCAACAGCCTCAACGTGCGCAGTCCGCACTCGCTACAACTGATCATGGATTCGCTGCGCTACTGGGTCACCGAGATGCACGTCGACGGCTTCCGGTTCGACCTGGCCGCCACGCTGGCCCGCGAGTTCTACGAGGTGGACCGCCTGTCCACGTTCTTCGAGGTGGTGCAGCAGGACCCGGTGGTCGGCCGGGTCAAGCTCATCGCCGAGCCGTGGGACGTCGGCCCCGGCGGCTACCAGGTCGGCAACTTCCCGCCGCAGTGGACCGAGTGGAACGGCAAGTACCGCGACACCGTACGCGACTTCTGGCGCGGCGAGCCGGCCACGCTCGCCGAGTTCGCCTCCCGCATCTCCGGCTCCGCCGACCTCTACCAGGACGACGGCCGCCGCCCGTTCCACAGCATCAACTTCGTCACCTGCCACGACGGGTTCACGCTCACCGACCTGGTCTCCTACAACGACAAGCACAACGAGGCCAACGGCGAGGAAAACCGGGACGGGGAGAGCCACAACCGGTCCTGGAACTGCGGCGTCGAGGGCGAGACCGACGACCCGGGCGTGCTGGCGCTGCGGGCCCGGCAGCGGCGCAACTTCCTGGCCACGCTGATCCTGTCCCAGGGCGTGCCGATGCTCGGCCACGGCGACGAACTGGGCCGCACCCAGCGCGGCAACAACAACGCCTACTGCCAGGACAGCGAGCTCGCCTGGGTGGACTGGGACCGGGCCGACACCGAGCTGCTGGACTTCGTCCGCCGGCTCACCGAGTTCCGCAACCGGCACCAGGTGTTCCGCCGCCGCCGGTTCTTCACCGGCCTGCCGGTGGGCGGACGGGCCGCCGGTTCCGGGCTGCCGGACCTGGCCTGGTACACCCCGGACGGCCGGGAGATGACCGGCGAGGACTGGGGCAACGACTTCGGCCGCTCGGTCGCCCTGTTCGTCAACGGCGACGGCATCGGCGAACGCGGCCAGTACGGCCAGCGCCACCGGGACGACTCCTTCCTGCTGCTGTTCAACGCGCACGACGCGCCGCTGGACTTCACGCTGCCCGGCGAGGAGTTCGGCACCCGGTGGGAGCTGGTGATCAGCACCGCGGAACCCGATCCGGAGAAGACGACGCTCGTCGAGGCGGGCGGCACGGTCTGCGTGCCGGACCGCTCGCTGCTGGTCCTGGAGAGGACGGCCTGAGCCATGCCCGACACCCCCCGCTCGACCTACCGGGTCCAGGTGCGGCCCGGCTTCGACCTGGACGCCACGGCCGAGCTGGCGGGCTACCTCGCCGCGCTCGGCGTCACCCACCTCTACACCGCGCCCCTGCTCATCGCCACCCCCGGCTCCACGCACGGCTACGACGTGGTGGACCACCGCGCGGTCAACCCGCAGCTCGGCGGCGAGGCCGCCCGGGCGCGGCTGGTCCGGGCGCTGCGCGCGGCCGGGCTGGGCCTGGTCGTGGACATCGTGCCCAACCACGCCGGGGTGGCCCGGCCCGAGGCCAACCCGGCCTGGTGGGACGTGCTGCGGCGGGGACGCGACTCGGCGTACGCGCGCTGGTTCGACATCGACTGGGACCGCGGCCGGCTGCTGCTGCCGGTGCTCGCCGACACCGCCGACGCGCTCGACGACCTGAAGCTCGTCGACGGGGAGCTGCGCTACCACGAGCACCGCTTCCCGGTCGCCGACGGCACCGGCGACGGAACCCCCCGGCAGGTGCACGACCGGCAGCACTACGAGCTGGTGAACTGGCGGCGCGGCGACGCCGAGCTGACGTACCGCCGGTTCTTCGCCGTGTCCGACCTGGCCGGCCTGCGGGTGGAGGACCCGGAGGTCTTCGACGCCACCCACGCGGAGATCCTGCGCTGGGTCGACGCCGGGGAGGTCGACGGCATCCGCGTCGACCACCCGGACGGGCTGCGCGACCCGGCCGGCTACCTGGCCCGGTTGCGCGCCGCCGCGCCGCAGCGCTGGCTGGTGGTGGAGAAGATCCTGGAGTACGGCGAGGACCTGCCCGACTGGCCGGTCGACGGCACCACCGGCTACGACGCGCTGGCCGCCGTGTCCGGGCTGTTCGTCGACCCGGACGCCGAACCGGAGTTCACCACGCTCGACGGCCGGCTGACCGGGCGGCACACCTCCTGGGCCGACCTGACACACGCCACCAAGCTGGAGGCGGCCACCCGGCTGCTCGCCGCCGAGCTGACCCGGCTGGCCGCGCTGGTGCCGGAGCTGCCGGGCGAGCAGGTCCGCGCCGCCCTGGCCGAGCTGGCCGCGTGCTTCCCGGTCTACCGCGGCTACCCGCCCTCCGGCGCCCGGCACCTGGCCGCCGCCCGCAGCGAAGCAGGTCGCCGCCGGCCAGACCTGACCGGCGTGCTGGACGCGGTCACCGCCCGGCTGCGCGACCCCGGCCACGAGCTGGCCGCCCGGTTCCCGCAGTTCACCGGCGCGGTGATGGCCAAGGGCGTGGAGGACACCGCGTACTACCGGTGGAGCCGGTTCGTCGCCCTCAACGAGGTCGGCGGCAGCCCGGCCCACTTCGGTGTACCCCCGGCCGAGCTGCACCGCTTCGCCGCCACCCGGCACGTGCGCTGGCCGGCGAGCATGACCGCGCTGTCCACCCACGACACCAAGCGCGGCGAGGACGTCCGTGCCCGGCTCGCGGTGCTGTCCGAGCTGCCCGGCCGCTGGGCCGAGCGGGTCGCCGACTGGATGTCGCGCGCGCCGCTGGCCGACCCCGCGCTGGCCCACCTGCTCTGGCAGACCGCCGTCGGGGCGTGGCCGATCGAACGGGAACGACTGCACGGGTACGCCGAGAAGGCCGCCCGGGAGGCGTCGGTCACCACGAGCTGGGCCGACCCCGACGCGGCCTTCGAGCACGAGCTGCACGCCCTGGTCGACCGGATGTACGACGACCCGGAACTGCACGCCCAGATCACCGCGTTCGCCGCCGAGATCACCCCGCCCGGCTGGTCCAACGCGCTCGGGCAGAAGCTGGTCCAGCTCGCCATGCCCGGCGTGCCCGACGTCTACCAGGGCACCGAGCTGTGGGAGAACTCGCTCGTCGACCCGGACAACAGGCGGCCGGTCGACTTCGCCGTACGCCGGGACATGCTGGCCCGGCTCGACGCCGGCTGGCGGCCCGCGGTGGCCGGCGACGGCGCGGCCAAGCTGCTCGTGGTCTCCCGGACGCTGCGGTTGCGCCGCGACCGCCCGGACCTGTTCGGCGGCTACCGGCCGGTGCCGGCACGCGGCCCGGCGGCCGCGCACGCGGTGGCCTTCGACCGGGGCGGCGCGGTCGCGGTCGCGACCCGGCTGCCGCTGCGGCTGGGCCGCTCCGGCGGCTGGCGGGACACGGCGCTGTCACTTCCCGTTCACGAGTGCACCGACTTGTTCACCGGACGGGTCTACAGTGGTTCTGAGCTGCTCCTTCATGATCTGCTGAGCACCTACCCCGTCGCCCTCCTCGCACCCACCGACTCTGTGGAGGCCGCCGCATGACCGAGTTCACGGTGTGGGCGCCCGAGGCCGCCCGGGTGCGGCTGCGCCTGCCCGGCGTCGCCGACCACGCGATGCGTCAGGGGCCGGACGGCTGGTGGCGGGTCGAGGTGCCCGGCGCCGGGCCGGGCACCGACTACGCGTTCCTGCTCGACGACGACGACCAGGCCCTGCCCGACCCCCGCTCGGCCTGGCAGCCGGCCGGGGTGCACGGGCCGAGCCGGCTCTACGACCACGCGGCGTTCGCCTGGACCGACGCCGCCTGGACCGGCCGGCAGCTGCCCGGCAGCGTGCTGTACGAGCTGCACATCGGCACGTTCACCCCGGAGGGCACGTTCGACGCGGCCATCGCCAAGCTCGACCACCTGGTCGACCTCGGCGTCGACATGGTCGAACTGCTGCCGGTGAACGCGTTCAACGGCGAGTACAACTGGGGCTACGACGGCGTCTGCTGGTACGCCCCGCACGAGCCGTACGGCGGCCCGGACGGCCTGAAACGGTTCGTCGACGCCGCCCACGCCAAGGGCCTGGGGGTGATCCTCGACGTCGTCTACAACCATTTCGGGCCCTCCGGGGCCTACGCGCCGCGGTTCGCGCCGTACCTCACCGAGCAGAGCAACACCTGGGGCCGCACCGTCAACCTGGACGGCCCGCACTCCGACGGGGTACGCCGCTACATCGCCGACAGCGTGCTGGGCTGGCTGCGCGACTACCACGTCGACGGGCTGCGGCTGGACGCCGTGCACGCCATGCCCGACGGCCGGGCCGTGCACTGGCTGGAGGAGGTCGCCGCCGAGGTGGAGGCGCTGTCCACGCACCTCGGACGCCCGCTGTCGCTGATCGCCGAGAGCGACCTCAACGACCCGCGCCTGATCACGCCCCGCGAGGCGGGCGGGTACGGCCTGCACGCCCAGTGGAACGACGACGCCCACCACGCGCTGCACACGCTGCTCACCGGCGAGCGGCAGGGCTACTACGGCGACTTCGGCTCCCTGGAATGCCTCACCGACGTGCTGACCGGAGGGTTCTTCCACGCCGGCACCTGGTCCAGCTTCCGCGGCCGTAGCCACGGCCGCCCGGTCGACCGGCAGCGCACGCCCGGCCACCGCTTCGTGGCGTACCTGCAGAACCACGACCAGATCGGCAACCGGGCCACCGGCGACCGGATCTCCGCCACGCTGTCACCCGGCCTGCTGCGCGTCGGGGCGACGCTGCTGATGACCGCGCCGTTCACGCCGATGCTGTTCATGGGGGAGGAGTGGGCGGCCTCCACCCCGTGGCAGTTCTTCACCAGCCACCCCGAGCCGGAACTGGCGACGGCGGTGGCCACCGGCCGCCGACGCGAGTTCGCCGGCCACGGCTGGGCCACCGACGACGTCCCCGACCCGCAGGACCCGCAGACGTTCCTGCGGTCCCGGCTGGACTGGGCCGAGCTGGACAAGCCGGAGCACCGTGAGACGTACGACCTGTACCGGCGGCTGATCGCGCTGCGCCGCTCCCGGGCCGACCTGTCCGACCCCCGGCTGGACCGGGTCGACGTACGCCACGGCGACCGGTTCCTGGTGATGCGGCGCGGCGACACGCTCGTGGTGGCGAACCTGGCCGGCCGGGCGCAGCGGATCAACCTGCCCGGCGTGGTACGCCGGGTGCTGCTCGCCACGTCCGAGGGGGTCACGGTCATGCGCGACGGCATCGAGCTGCCGCCGGAGTCGGCCGCGATCGTGGCGCTCTGACCGCTTGCCGGCGTCGATCTTGGACTTGTGGCGCCTCGAAGGTCCCACCTGTCCGGTTCGCGAACCGCCACAACTCCAAGATCGGCGGAGCCGGGGGCGGTGAGTTCGCGGCGGGAGCGTGGTCCTACCTCCGACGGCCCGACCCTGGAGGTTCCATGTCCGACACGCTGACCCGCCGTGAGCTGTGGGCGCTCGCGCACGCCGAGCGCGCCGACCTCGCCGACGATCTCGCCGGACTCGACGCGGGGCAGTGGGCCCGGCCCTCGCTGTGCGGCAGGTGGACGGTGGAGGAGACGCTCGCGCACCTGACGGCGGCGGCGAGCGTCGGCCGGGCCCGCTGGGTCGCCAGTGTGCTCGGGGCCCGGTTCGATTTCGACCTGCACAACGACCGGCGGCTGGCCGAGCACCGGGGCGCCGACCCGGGGGAGACGCTCGACCGGTTCCGCCGCATCGTCGGCAGCACCACGTCGACGTTCGGGCCGACCGAGGCGTGGCTCGGTGAGGTGGTCGTGCACGCCCAGGACATCCGGCGTCCGCTCGGCCTGACCCGTACGCCCTCGGTCGAGGCCGTCACGCCGGTCGCCCGCTTCTTCGCCGGCCGGGACTTCACGGTGGCCGGCCGCAGTGCGGTCGAGGGCCTGCGGGTGGAGGCGACCGACGGGCCGTTCAGCGCCGGGGTCGGTCCGCTGGTCAGCGGCACCTCTGTCGCGCTGATGATGGCGATGGCCGGACGGGCCGCCTACTGCGACGACCTCACCGGGCCCGGCGTGCAGACGCTGCGGGAGCGCTGCGCGCCCGCCTGACGACGCCCGGCGGGGCGGAACGGGAGCGCTGCACGCCCGCCTGACGGTGCCCGGCGGCGGAACGCGGAGGGCCGTCGTGCCGGACGCCGGGCCCGGTGAGGGTCACGACCTCGGCAGCGTCAGGATCTCCGCGCCGTCGTCGGTGATGGCGATGGTGTGCTCGCTGTGCGCGGTACGGCAGCCCGTCGCGCTGCGCAGCGTCCACCCGTCGGCGTCGGTGACCAGCGTGGCGGTGTCCGCCATCACCCAGGGCTCCAGCGCCAGCAGCAGCCCGGGACGCAGCGTGTAGCCGCGCCCGGGCCGTCCGGTGTTCGACACGTGCGGGTCCTGGTGCATCGTCGACCCGACGCCGTGACCGCCGAACTCGGTGTTGACCGAGTATCCGGCCTCGGTGAGGACCGAGCCGATGGCGTGCGAGAGGTCTCCGACGCGGGCGCCGGGACCGGCGGCGGCGATCCCGGCGCGCAACGCCCGTTCGGTGGCGTCGATGAGCGCGACGCTCTCCGCGGGCCGTGCGTCGCCGACGAGGAAGCTGATCGCGGAGTCGGCCACCACTCCGCCCAGCGAGACGGCCAGGTCGAGGCTCAGCAGGTCGCCGTCGGCGAGCGTGTAGTCGTGCGGCAGTCCGTGCAGCACCGCGTCGTTGACCGAGGTGCAGATGTAGTGGCCGAACGGCCCGCGTCCGAAGGACGGCGCGTAGTCGACGTAGCAGGACTGCGCCCCGGCCTCGGCGATCATGCGCTGGGCCTGCCTGTCGATGTCGAGCAGGTTGGTGCCGACGGTGGTGCTGCCGCGCAGCGTCTGCAGGATGTGGGCGACCAGGGCGCCGGTGTCCCGCGCCCGCCGGACGTCGGTGGGGCTCAGGATCTCGATCATGCAGGCGCCTTCCTCGCGGAACCAATAAGTATCCCGGCCATGTTATCCCGGTATTAGAATCCTGGCATGGTCAGGTTGCCCCTCACTCCCGCCGAGGTCGAGCGCGGGCAGCGCCTCGGCGCGCTCCTGCGGCGAGCGCGGGGTGAGCGTTCGATGCTGCTCACCGCGCTCGACGCGGGCGTCTCCCCGGAGACGCTCCGGAAGATCGAGTCCGGCCGGGTCGCCACGCCGGCGTTTCCCACCATCGCGGCCATCGCCGACGTCCTCGGCCTCTCCCTCGACGAGGTGTGGTCGGAGATCAACAGGTCCGACGGTGCGGTGCGTCTCACGCCGTCCGAGCGGCGGCTGGCCTCGTAGGGCCGCCTCGCCCACCCGATGAGCATACTGAGTATGCTCCCACGCATGCCACCCTCACGTCGCACCGTCGCCCTCGTCGTCCCCGTCGCCGGCTTCCTGCTCGGCTTCGGAGACTTCGTCTGGATCAAGTGGGTGCCGTTCCCGTTCGCCGAGCTCGGCAACTCCACCGCCACCTGGGCGGTCGCCGCGTTCGCGCTGGGCTGGTGGATCCGGTCGGGCGCGGTGCGGGCCGCCGTCGCGGCCAGCGTTCTGCTCATCGTCGCGGTGCCCAGCTACTACCTCGCGGCGACGCTGCTCCAGGACGACGACCTCGCCGTGATCTGGTCGCCCACCTCGATCGTCTGGATGGCGTTCGGCGTGGTGGCGGGCGTGGTGTTCGGCGTCGCCGGCATCTGGGCACGGACCGAGGGATGGCGCCGCGTCGTCGGGACCGCGCTGCCGGTGGCCGTGTTCGTCGAGGAGGCGCTGCGGTTCGCGCTGAAGTCGCGGTCCGGCTATCCCGGCGCGTGGTGGAACGTGGCGATCGACCTCGCGCTCGCCGTGCTGCTGGTGGTGCTGGTCGGCCGGTCCGCCCGGGTACGGCTGCTCGCCGCCGCGGTGGCGCTGCCGCTGGCCGCGGCGGGCGCGGTCACGTTCGCCGCCGTAGCGGGCTGACCTGCCCCGTCGGCCGGACGAGCCACCGCGCCGGCCGAGGCGGCGGGCCGGCCCAGGCAGCGAGCCACCGGGCCTGCCAAGGCGGCGAGCCACAGTGCCGGCCAACGGCGGCGGGCCACAGCGCCGACCGAGGCGGCGAGCACCGGCCCGACCGGGGTCGGCGACAATGATCCGGGAACGGCGTGGTCCGGACGACGGGGGAGGAAACGGGTGATCCGACGGCAGGTGCTCGCGGCGGCGATGCTCACGGCGACGGCTCTGGTGGCCGGCTGCACGGAGAGCCGCCCCGAGGCCGCGTCCCCCACCAGCGCCCCGGCCACATCCACGCCGAGCGCCACACCGAACGCCACACCGAGCGCCGAGCCGGTGCCCGCACCGGCGGAGCTGGCGGCGCTGGAGCGGCGCTCCGGCGCCCGGATCGGCGTCTTCGCCGTCGACACCGGCACCGGCCGCACCCTCGCACACCGGGCCGACGAGCGGTTCGCGTACGCCTCGACGTGCAAGGCGCTCGCGGCGGGCGCGATGCTGGCCGCCACGTCCGACGCCGAGCGGGACCGGGTGGTCCGCTACCGGCGGGCGGACCTGGTGGCGCACTCCCCGGTGACCGAACGGCACGTGGAGACCGGGATGACGCTGCGGGACGCCGCCGAGGCGGCGGTGCGGTACAGCGACAACACCGCCGGCAACCTGCTGTTCGACGCGCTCGGTGGCCCGGCCGGCTTCGCGCGGGCGCTACGGGAGGTGGGCGACCGGGTCACCAGGCCGGCCCGTACGGAACCGGAGCTCAACGCGGCCACGCCCGGCGACGAGCGCGACACCAGCACGCCCCGCGCGCTGGCCGGCTCGCTGCGGGCGTACGCGCTGGGTGAGGCCCTGCGGCCCGCGGACCGCGACGTGCTGCTCGGCTGGATGCGGGCCAGCACCACCGGGAGCGGGCTGGTCCGGGCCGGCGTGCCGGCCGGCTGGCAGGTGGCGGACAAGTCCGGCACCGGCGGGTACGGCACCCGCAACGACATCGCCGTGGTGTGGCCGCCGGACCGGGCGCCGATCGTGCTCGCGGTCATGACCAGCCGCGACAGCCGCGACGCGAAGCCCGACGACGCGCTGGTCGCCCAGGCGGCGCGGGCGACGGTGACCGCGTTGCGCTGACGGGAGGCCCGGCTCAGGGGATCGGCCACTCGTGCACGGGCCGGTTGCTGTGCATCAGGTCGACGTAGTGTCGGACCACCTCGCGCAGCGCCGCCGGCCGGTCCATGTGGTCGGCCGACTCCAGCCGGTGCAGCGTCTCCACCTGCCACGTCGCGCCGTTGCGGCCGGTCAGGCAGCGCTGCTCGACGATGCCGAGCAGCCGGTCCCGTTCCGCCGGGTCCAGGCCCCACCGGTCCAACCCGTGGTGGGCCATCGGCAGCAGCCGGCGCAGCACCAGCTCGGTCACCGGCAGGTAGCCCAGCCCGGGCCAGTACACCTGGGCGTCGATGCCGTGCCGGGCGCAGGCGTTGAAGTTCTCCTCGGCCGCGCTGAACGACATCTGCGACCACAGCGGACGGTCCGACTCGGCGAGCGCCCGGACCAGGCCGAAGTAGAACGCGCCGTTGGCGACCGTGTCCAGCACCGTCGGCCCAGCCGGCAGCACCCGGTTCTCCACCCGCAGGTGCGGCCGGCCCTTGAGCACGTCGTAGACCGGCCGGTTCCACCGGTAGATGGTGCCGTTGTGCAGGCGCAGTTCGGCCAGCTTCGGCACTCCGCCGCTGTGCAGCGTGGTGGCCGGGTCCTCCGCGTCGCAGACCGGCAGCAGCGCCGGGAAGTAGCGCACGTTCTCCTCGAACAGGTCGAACACCGAGGTGATCCAGCGTTCGCCGAACCACACCCGCGGGCGTACGCCCTGGGCCTTGATCTCCTCCGCCCGGGTGTCGGTGGCCTGCTGGAACAGCGGCACGCGGGTCTCGCGCCACAACTCCCGGCCGAAGAACAGCGGGGAGTTCGCGCCGAGCGCCACCTGGACGCCGGCGATCGCCTGCGCGGCGTTCCAGTAGTCGGCGAACTGCGCCGGGCTGACCTGGAGGTGGAACTGGGTGCTGGTGCACGCCGCCTCCGGCGTGATCGTGTCGGCCGTGGTGGCCAGCCGCTCCACCCCGCTGATCGCGATCGGCAGGTCCTCGCCGCGGGCGGCGAAGATCTGCTCGTTGAGCAGCGCGTACCGGGGATTGGCCGACAGCGTCTCGGCGGTCAGGTGCTCCGGGCGCAGCGTCGGCAGGATGCCGACCATCACCATGTGCGCGCCGACCGTGCGGGCCTTGGACTCGGCGGCGTTCAGGCTGGCCCGGACGTGCTCCTCGAACGCGGCGGTGCCGGTGCCGGCGAGCCGCCGCGGCTCGACGTTGATCTCCACGTTGAACTGGCCCAGTTCGGTCTGGAACGCCGGGTCGGCGATCGCCTCCAGCACGTCGGCGTTGCGCATGGCCGGGTCGAAGACGTCGTCGACCAGGTTCAGTTCGATCTCCAGGCCGGTCATCGGCCGCTCCACGTCGAACCGGGACTCGCGCAGCATCTCGGCGAACACGTCCAGGCACCGCCGGACCTTCTCGCGATAGCGGGCCCGGTCCTCCCGGCTGAAGGTACGCACGCCGACGTCCTCGCCCATGGTCACCACCCTGTCACAGTTGGTTCTCCCCAACCTCGCACGGAGTGGCGGGTCAGGAAAGGCCCGGAGGCCCTTTTCTGTACCCCGTGGCGGCCCCGGTGATCCCCGTCGCGGGGCAGCGGGTTCCGTCCGGGCGGCCCGGCCCGGGCGGCTAGCATGGCCGCCGACGGCGAAGGGGAGTGGCTGATGCGCGACGGGTGGATCCGGGCGTTCGTGGTGGCGGCGTTCGCCGAGGGATGCTCGTGGGCGGCGCTGCTGGCCGGCATGGCGGTCAAGTACGGCCCGCCCGGCAACGAGATCGGCGTGAAGATCTTCGGCCCCGTCCACGGTGCGCTGTTCGTGGTCTACGGCCTGCTGGCGCTCGTGGTGGCCCTGCGGCGCCGCTGGACGCTCGTGCAGACCGGGCTGGCCCTGGCCAGCGCGGTGCCCCCGTTCGCCACGGTGCTGTTCGAGCGCTGGGCGAGCCGCCGGGGCCTGCTCGACGCGCCGGCTCCGGTGGAGAAGCCGCTCACCCCGGCCGGTCGCTGACCGAGGCGAGGTCCTCCGCGAGGAAGCCGGCCAGCACGTCGGTCAGCTCCCGCGGCGCCTCCTCGGCCATGTGGTGCCCGGACGGGATCGACGCCGTCCGCACGTCGTCGGCCCAGTCGCGCCAGATCGCGGCCGGGTCGCCGTAGAGGTCGACCATGTCGTCGCGCTCGGACCAGGCGAACAGCACCGGGCAGCCGATCCGCCGCCCGGCGGCCCGGTCCGCGTCGTCCGCCGCCCGGTCCGGGCCGAGCCCGGCCCGGTAGTCCTCGCACATGGCGTGCACCGTGGCCGGATCGTGGATGGCGCGGCGGTAGTCGGCGTACGCCTGCTCGCCCATCTGCTCCGGTGATCCGCCGTACCAGGCGTCCGGGTCGGCGTTGATCACCCGCTCGGCCGGCTTGGCGAGCTGGCCGAGGAAGAACCAGTGCCACCAGCGGGCGGCGAACCGGGCGTCGCAGCGGGCCAGCGCCTCACCGATCGGCACCCCGTCCAGCACGCCGAGGCGGCTCACCCGGTCCGGGTGGTCCAGGGCGGTCCGCATGGCCACGTACGCGCCGCGGTCGTGACCGATCACCGCGGCCCGGCGGTGCCCGAGCACGTCGAGCAGGCCCACCACGTCTGCGGCCATCGCCCGCTTGGAGTAGACCGTGTGCTCCGGGTCGCTCGGCGGCTTCGACGAGCCGCCGTAGCCGCGCAGGTCCGGGCAGATCACCGTGTGCCGCGCGGCCAGCCGCGGCGCCACCCGGTGCCAGGTCGCATGGGTACGCGGGTGCCCGTGCAGCAGCACCACCGGTGGCCCGGAGCCGCCGTGGCGTACGCGCAGGCGGACCGCGCCGACGTCGATCTCGGTGAGCGTGAATCCGGGGAACATGGCCGCACCGGTGCCCACCGGCGGCCGGACGGAAACCCGCGCTACGTCAGCGCCGAGCAGGCGGCCACGCCGAGCAGCAGCACGGCGCCGAGCATCGCCTGGAGGAGCAGCGCCGGTCCCAGGTGCGACCAGAGCGTCGCGGTACGCGGCGTGAGCAGCTGCCCGGTGGTCAGGTTGACGATCCGCTCGATCCGCGGCGGCAGGTCCTCGTCGCGTTGCGCCCGCAGCGTGAGCTGGACGTGGTCGCCGGGGTGCAGCGCGCTCTGCGGCAGGTGGCCGTGCAACTCGACCTCGACCAGCCGGCCGGTGGCGTCGCGCACCCGGACCGGGGTGACCAGGAACTCCGGCCCCTTCTTCAGCTCCTTGAAGCTGCGCCGGGCCCCGCCGCCACCACTGCTGAGCAACGCGCGCACCACCTTCAGCAGCAGCCCCACCACCCCCGCGGCGGTCAGCACCGCGACCAGCGCGGGCTGCCCGACCCGGACCTCCCGCGCGTAACCCTCCATCAACCGGACCAGACGCCCGGTGACGACGCGTTCCGCCGGGTGGACGACGCGTCGGGTGTACAGCTCCGTATCCATGTTCACCACCGAGAGTCCCGTTCCGTGCACAGATGGTATCGGCCCTTCGGGTTGAACGACGTGAATGAACGGTGGTCACGCCCGGGCGGCCGGCAGGTGAACTCCGTCGGGGCGCGGGTATGCGTGCGGCCGAGCCGGAAAGGGGTCGAGCATGCAGCTGTCCTTCCTGCGCCCGCTCTACGACCGTCCCGGGCCGTGGTGCTCGGTGTACATGGACGCCTCCCGCGACACCCAGGACGCGCGAGCGCAGGTCGACCTGCGCTGGCGGGCCCTCAAGGGCGACCTGCTGGGGCAGGGCGCCGACCCGGTCACCGTCGAGGCGGTGGAGGAGGTCGTGCGCCGGCACCAGCCGATGCCCGGCGACTACGGCATCGCCGTGTTCGCCAGCCGGGGCCGCGTGGTGCTCACCGAGTACCTGTCCGCGCCGCCGCTGCGCGACCTGGCGAGCTGGTCGGCGCTGCCGCACACCATGCCGCTCGTGGCCCAGCGCGGCGAGCAGGTGGCCTGGGTGCGGGTGCTGGCCGACCGGACCGGCGCGGACGCGATGGCGGTCAGCGCCGGCGGGGTGCCCCGGCGGGCCCAGGTGCAGGGCGGGCAGAGCCGCCAGCTGCGCCGGGTGCAGCCGGGCGGCTGGTCGCAGTCCCGCTACCAGCGCGCCGCCATGGAGGCGTGGCACCAGAACGCCGGTGATGCCGCGGCGGCCACCGCCGACCTGGCCGAGCGGGTCGGCGCGGACGTCGTGGTGGTGGCCGGGGACGTCCGGGCCACCGGCATGATCGCCGCCCAGCTCCCCACCCGCTGGCAGGACGTGCTGGTGCGCACCGACGCCGGGGCCCGCGACGTGGGCGCCGACGACACGCTGATGGACGACATCACGGTGCAGACCGTCGCCGAGGTCGCCGACCGGCGGATCGCCGCCGCGCTGGACCGCTTCGGCGTCCAGGAGGACGTCGGCGCCGGACTCGACGCCGTGGTCTCCGCGCTGCAACGCAACCAGGTCGACACCATGCTCATCGTGGACGACCCGTCGGCCGACGGCGAGCTGTGGGTGGGCCCCGAGCCGACCGAGATCGCCACCGACCCGGCGCAGCTGGCCGGCATGTCGGTGGCCGACCCCCAGCGGGTGCGCGCCGACGCGGCGCTGCTGCGCGCGCTGATCGGCACCGACGCGGACCTCACGGTGCTCGCGCCCGAGGAGGCGCCGGAGCTGACCGACGGGGTCGGCGCGGTGCTGCGCTACGTCGACGCGACCACGCCGGGGCGGGGCAATGGCTGAGCGCATCGTCGCCGACCTGGTGGTCGAACGCCTGCGGGCCTGGCGGGTACCGCGGGTCTTCGGCTGTCCGGGCGCGGCGATCGCCCCACTCGTGGGCGCGCTCGACGACGCGGGCGGGGACCCGGCTTTCGTCCCCGCCCGGCACGAGGAGACCGCCTCGTACATGGCCACCGGGCACGCGAAGTTCACCGGCGGCGTCGGGGTGTGCCTGGCGACCCAGGGCCCGAGCGCGGTGCACCTGCTCAACGGGCTCTACGACGCCAAGCTCGACAGCAAGCCGGTGGTCGCGATCATCGGCGAGGACGTCACCGGCCCGCTCGGCGGCGCGCACGAGGAGATCGGGCTGAGCCGGCTGTTCGGCGACGTGTGCAACCAGTTCGTCCGCTACGGCCGCAGCCCGGAACAGGTGCCGACGCTGCTGGACCAGGCGTTCCGTACCGCCGCGGCGACCCGCAGCCCGACCTGCGTGGTGCTGCCGCGCGCGTTGCAGGTCACCGCCGTACCGGATCTTCTGCCGCAGACCGCCGGGGTGGTCACCGCGACGCCCGGCGAGCCGCTGGCCCGGGTGCTGCCGCACGACGCCGACCTGGACGCCGCCGCGTCGCTGCTCGGCAACGGGCGGCGGGTGGCGATGCTCGTCGGCCAGGGCGCGCACGGCGCGGCCGAGGAGATCGTCGCGCTCGCCGACCGGCTCGGCGCGGGCGTCGCCACGTCGCTGCTGGGCAAGCCGGTCCTCGACGAGCGGCTGCCGTTCCACACCGGCGTGCTCGGCGAGGTCGGCACCACCGCCGCCGCGCAGCTCATGGGCTCCTGCGACACGCTGCTGATGATCGGCACCAACGACCCGTGGACCGACTGGTTCCCGATGCCGGGCCAGGTACGCACCATCCAGATCGACATCGACGGCCGGCGCATCGGCACCCGCTACCCGGTGGACGTGCCGCTCGTCGGCGACGCCGCCGAGACGCTGCGGGCGCTGCTGACCCGGGTGCCGGAGAATCCCCACCGCGAGTGGCGCGGCATGGTGGAGAAGATGGTGGACCGGTGGCGGGAGACCGCCGCCGAGCGCGCCGGCGCCCCGGCCGAGCCGGTCAACCCGCAGCTCGTGCTCCGCGAGCTGTCCGCCCGGCTGCCCCGGCACGCCGGCGTCGCCGTCGACGTCGGCTCGGTCATCTACTGGTACGCCCGGCACCTGGAGCTGCCGCCCGGGGTGCGGGCGCAGCTGTGCGGCACGCTCGGCTCGACGGGCTGCGCCCTGCCGTACGCGGTCGCGGCCAAGCTGGCCCGCCCGGACGAGCCGGTGCTCGCGCTGCTCGGCGACGGCGCGATGCAGCTCAACGGCCTGGCCGAGCTGATCACGGTGGCCCACCACTGGACGCGGTGGCGCGACCCCCGCCTGATCGTGCTGGTGCTGAACAACCGGGACCAGTCCGGCGTGGGCGGCGGGCGGACGCCCGGGGGGCGGCGCTCCGACGTGCCGTACGCCGGGTGGGCCCGCCTGCTCGGGCTGCACGGCGTCCGGGTGGACCGGCCGGACCTGGTCGGACCCGCCTGGGACGAGGTGCTCGCGGCCGACCGGCCGGCCGTCCTGGAGGCGGTGGTGGACCCGGCCGTGCCGCTGGACGCGCCCGAACCGGCGCTGGCCGACCTGCGCGGCCTGGTGACCGACGGGGACGCCGCCCGCCGGGTGCGGGAGCGGGTGATCCAGACCGAGGCCATCGCGGCGGACGAGGTCGTTTAGCCGGATCACTCCGGGGCACTGCGACCAGGCACAACCGTCCCGGGAGGTTCCATGTCCGTCGTCGCCGACCGTCGTTACGGCCCCGCCCCGCTTCCCACGGCGCGCGGGCCGGTCTCCGCCGGCCTGCTGGCCGCGCTGCGCGACGCTCCCCGGGAGCTGCCGGCCGGGCTGGGCGCCGCGTTCGACGCGGTGGCCGCGCCGCTGACCGACGAGGATCTCCAGCTCACCCTGTTCCTCTGCTACGAGCTGCACTACCGGGGCTGGTCCGGCGTCGACGAGGCGTGGGAGTGGGAGCCGTCGCTGCTGGCGCTGCGCGCCCGCGCCGAGCGGCCGTTCGAGGCGGCGCTGCGCGAGCTGGCCGGCCCGCCGCCGGCGGTGCTGCCGGCCGCCGTGCCGGGCGCGCTGGCCGACCTGGTGGCCGCCGACGACGGCCCGCCGCTGGCCGCCGCGCTGCAACGCCGCGCCGACCTCGCCCGGTTCCGCGAGTTCGTCACCCACCGCTCGATCTACCACCTGCGCGAGGCCGACCCGCACAGCTGGGCGCTGCCCCGGCTCGGCGGGCCGGCGAAGGCCGCCCTCGTGGAGATCCAGACCGACGAGTACGGCAACGGCCGGCTGGACCGGATGCACGCCGAGCTGTTCCGCACCACGATGGACCGGCTCGGCCTGGACACCGGCTACGCCGCCCATCTGGACCGGGTGCCGGCGGTGACGCTGGCGACCAACAACCTGATGTCGCTGTTCGGCCTGCACCGGCGGCTGCGCGGGGCGCTGCTCGGGCACCTGGCGGCGTACGAGATGACCTCGTCGCTGCCGAACCGCCGCTACGGCAACGGACTGCGCCGGCTCGGCTTCGACGCGGTCGCCACGCGCTTCTACGACGAGCACGTCGAGGCCGACGCCGTGCACGAGCAGATCGCCGCGTACGACATGTGCGGCGGGCTGGTCCGGGCCGAGCCGGCGCTCGCATCCGACGTGCTGTTCGGCGCCGCCGCCGCGCTGGCCGTGGACGCCCTGTTCGCCGCGCACCTGCTCGACGCCTGGTCGGCCGGGGAGTCCTCACTGCGCCCGCCCACCCAGATCCTCGCCGCAGCCTGACCCCCGGCACCGTCCCCCGCGATCTTGCGGTTGCGGTCCTCGGGGTGCCCGGTTCGCGAGGTTTGCCGGGTATCCAAGTGCAAGATCGCCGGGGCGGGGTCGCGGGGGTCAGGGCTCGCGGTCGCTGCCGGCTCGGAAGCCCGTCGCCTTGTGCGTGCCGTCGCAGAACGGCTTGATCGCGCTCTTGCCGCACCGGCACAGCGCCACGGTGCCCCGGCGCGTCTCGATCGGCGTGCCCTCGGGCGTGACGAGCGCGAAGTCGCCGCGCACCAGCAGGGGTCCGTCCCGGTACGGGGTGATGGTCGCGGCCGGGGTGCTCTCGTCGTCGGGCATGCGCGGTGCAGTGCCCGTCCCGGTCCGGCCCAAACCCGCACCCGAGCGCCGTTGCGCCCGCGACGGCGGGCACGCGGCGCGACGGCGTGCCTGGGTGTCGCGGGCGGTGCCGGTACCGGGTGGGCCTTGGTCCTGACCCGTGGGGAGATGCCCCGTTTAGACCCCAGAGGGACGGGAAGCCGGGCCGCGTGGTGAGCGAACGAGTCGAACGGACGCCGGTCAGCGGCGCGGGGCTGCCCGTGGATCGGGTGGTGGCGGCCGGCAGCGCCGCCCGGATCCTGGTCGCCGCGACCGCCCGGGCGCTGCGCGGCGACGACTGCGGCGACCTCGGCCACCCGGGAGCGCTGTCCCGCCTCGGCGGCGCGCCCGAGCCGGTACGCCGCGCCGCCGCCGTCCGGGCCGCCGGGCGGTCGGCGCTCACCGCCGGCCAGATCGCCGCCGTGGACGCCGAACGGGTGGCCGGGTGGTTCGCCGGGCAGTACCCGGACCGGCGCTGGCCCGGCGTGGTGCTCGGCTCCCCGCACGGCGCCGCCGCCCACCTCGCGACGGCGCTCGGCGTGCCCTGGCTCCCGGCCGGGTTCGAGGTCGCCGGGCAGTGGCCCCGGGGAGCGGTGGACCGCCCGGACGCCGCGTTCGCGCACGGGGCCACGCTGGCCGCCCGGCTGCTCGACGCCAACCCGCGTGTGCACGTACGCCAGGTGCACTGCCCGGCCAGCCGGGGTGCGGCGGCCGGCGCGGCGGTGACGTTCGCGGTGCGCTGGCGCACGCTGCCGAAGGCGTACGCGCGCTTCCTGGCCGACCGGCTGGAACCGGCCGCGCCGGTGCTGCTGCTGCACGACGCCCGGACCTGGCCGGTACGCGACTGCGGCGACGGGCACAGCTTCCAGGCGGGGTCCCCGGCGGGCGGCCTGGACCCGGTCGACTTCCACCCGGACGCCCGCGCGCTGGGCCAGGTGCTGCGCGCGGCCGGCGGGGAGGAGATGCGCTGGGAGACGCCGGAGGTCACGGTGGCGGGCGCGTTCGCCGAACACGGCGTGGAGTCCGGTTTCGAGCACGACGCCCGCTGCTGGAGCGACCGGCACGGGCATCCGCTGCACCGGGTGGTCGTGCCGCAGCCGGACGCGCTGAGCGCGGTGACCGCCGACCTGTACCGGCGCTGGCTGCGGCGGGCCGGCAAGACCGGGAACCGGCTGGTGGTGGAGTGCGGCCGGCTGCTCGACCCGGCGCAGGTGCTGCGGGCCGGCCTGGTGCCCTACTGGTGCGAGAACGCCACCGCGCGCCGGGTCGCCGGCGTCGAGTGGTGGCTGGCCGGCAGCGAGCCGTTCAGTTCGGTGGACGTGCTGCCGGAGCCGCCGGGCCTGCGCTCGCCCGCGTACGCGGGGCTGCCCCAGTGGCTGGCGGTGGCCGGCTTCGGGCGCCGCAGGCGGGCCCTGGACCGGGGTGCCGCGCGCGGCTACCCGGTCGCCTCGGTACCCACCCGACGTGCCACGGAGGTGTTGCGCAACCAGCCCTGCGACCTGCCCGCGCCGCCGCCGCTGCGGATGGCCGAGGCCCTCAGCGCGCTACGTGACGCGGGTGCGCACCAGGGCCTGCTGGTCTGCTGACCGACCGCCGGGAACGGCTGGCCGGCCAACCTGGCGAAACTTCCTCGCGATCCTGCGGTCCGTGATTGAGTACCTACGGAGCGGGAAGACCGCTCGCCGCGAAACGGCCCACGACGCCGTGCGGCGGGCAGCCACCGCTTTCGACGTATCCGTCACGTAACCCAACTTCCTCACCCGGTGCGTGGTCCGACCACGCGCACGACCGGTTCCGACCGGGCGGGGGCTCTTCGGCGAGGGGGCGCGGATGTTCGGACAGACCACCACACCCACACCACCGACCACCGACCGGGGTCTGGAGGACCTGGACGCGGCGGCGCTCGCGTACGCGGCCCGCATCGAGGGCCTGCCACCGGAACGGCGGCAGGAGGCGCGGGACGACCTGGTCCGGTTCGCGCTGCCGTTCGCCGGCCGGCTCGCCCGCCGCTACCGCGGGCGCGGTGAGCCGCTGGAGGACCTGGAGCAGGTGGCCCGTCTCGGCCTGGTCAACGCCGTCGACAGGTACGACCCGGAACGCGGTTCGTTCACCGCGTACGCGGCCATCACCATCGTCGGCGAGATCAAACGGCACTTCCGCGACCGCACCTGGGGCGTGCACGTGCCGCGCCGGCTGCGGGACCTGATCCTCGAGGTGGGACAGGCCACTGCGACGCTGACCAGCGAGCTGTCCCGCGCTCCCACGGTGGCCGAGCTGTCCGCCCGGCTGGAGACGCCGGAGGAGGAGATCCTCGCCGCGCTGGAGTCGGCCGCCGGCTACAGTCCGGCGTCGCTGAACGCGCCGGTGGGCGGGGAGAGCTCGGCCGAGTTCGGCGACCTGGTCGGTGAGTCCGACCACGCGCTGGAGTCCGTCGACGACCGGGTCACTGTGAGCGGCCTGCTGCACCGGCTGCCCTGGCGGGAACGCCGCATCCTGGCGATGCGCTTCTACGGCAACCAGACCCAGGCGGAGATCGCCGCCCGGTTCGGCATCTCGCAGATGCACGTGTCCCGGCTGCTGTCGCGGGCGCTGACCTGGCTGCGTCAGGCGATGCTCGCCGACGCGCCGCCGCCCTGGCAGAACGGCGCGGCCGAGGCCGAGCCGGGCAAGGCGCGGATCTCGGTGAAGCAGAACGGCGACCGGGTGGTCGTCGAGGTCGGCGGCGAGGTGGACCGGGCCGGCGCGGACCAGTTGCGCCGGGCGATGCTCCAGGCGGTCACCGGGCAACCCCGCGAGGTGGTGGTCGACCTGGTCGGTGCCGGTGGCTTCGACGCCGGCGGGATCGCCGCGCTGATGGCCGGCCGGGAGGCCGCCGCGCGTACCGGGGTGCCGCTGCGGCTGACCCGGGTGCAGCCGGCGGTGCGCCGCTCGCTCACCGCGGCCGGACTGCCGGCCGCCGACTGACCTGCGCACGTACCGCGCCGGCTCCCCACCACGGGGAGCCGGCGCGCGGCGTACGACGAGAGGGCCGGCGCCCGGGCGGCGCCGGCCCTCGTCCGGTGTCTCAGTTCTCCGGGGTGTCCCCGTGCCCGCGCGGGTGCCGCCACCTGTCGTTCGGCTGCTCGTCGCGTTCGGCGTTGAGCGCGCTGCCCTCCGGCTCGTCGGTCTCCTCGAAGCTGGGCCGGCGCACCTCCTCCGGCGCCGGCACCTCCACCGGGCGGGCGCCGGACTGCGGCGCGGGCTGGTAGTCCACCGCCTCGGGGGCACCGTACGCGCCGCCGGCCGACGGCGACTCCGGCACGTGCCGCTCGTGGTGCATCTCCTCGCGGAACGACTGCGGCGGCTTGGTGGTGCGCTGCGGCAGGTCCCGGCCCAGGTCGGAGACGAGCGGGCCGTACTTGAGGTCGAACGCCGGCCGCTCGGAGCGGATACGGGGCATCCGGTCGAAGTTGCGCAGCGGCGGCGGGCAGGTGGTGGCCCACTCCAGCGAGTTGCCGAAGCCCCACGGGTCGTCCACGGTGACCATCGCGCCGTACCGCCACGACTTCCAGATGTTCCAGATCACGAACAAGGTGGACGCGCCGAGCACGAACGAGCCGATGCTGGAGATCGTGTTCAGCGTGGTGAACCCGTCGCCGGGCAGGTAGTCGGCGTACCGGCGGGGCATGCCCTCGTTGCCCAGCCAGTGCTGCACCAGGAACGTGGCGTGGAAGCCGATGAACATGGTCCAGAAGTGCATCTTGCCGAGCCGCTCGTCGAGCAGCCGCCCGGTCATCTTCGGGAACCAGAAGTAGAGCCCGCCGAACGCGGCGAACACGATGGTGCCGAAGAGCACGTAGTGGAAGTGCGCCACCACGAAGTACGTGTCGTGCACGTGGAAGTCCACCGGCGGGCTGGCCAGCAGCACCCCGGTCAGGCCGCCGAGCAGGAACGTCACCAGGAAGCCGATGGCGAACAGCATCGGCGTCTCGAACGTGAGCTGCCCCTTCCACATGGTGCCGATCCAGTTGAAGAACTTCACGCCGGTGGGCACCGCGATCAGGTAGCTCAGGATGCTGAAGAACGGCAGCAGCACCTGCCCGGTGGCGAACATGTGGTGCGCCCAGACCGTCATCGACAGCACCGTGATGGCGACCGTGGCCAGCACCAGCCCGGTGTAGCCGAAGATCGGCTTACGGGCGAACACCGGGATGATCTCGGTGATGATGCCGAAGAACGGCAGCGCGATGATGTAGACCTCGGGGTGGCCGAAGAACCAGAACAGGTGCTGCCAGAGCATCGGCCCGCCGGTGGTGGGGTCGTACACGTGCGAGTGCAGGAGCCGGTCCGAGGCCAGCGCCATCAGCGCGGCGGCCAGCAGCGGGAACACGAAGATCACCAGGACGCTGGTGAGCAGCGCGTTCCAGGTGAAGATCGGCATCCGGAACATGGTCATGCCGGGCGCGCGCAGCGTCACGATCGTGGTGATCAGGTTGACCGCGCCGAGGATCGTGCCCAGACCGGACACGGCCAGGCCGACCACCCACAGGTTCCCGCCGACGCCGGGGGAGTGCTGCGCGGTGCTCAACGGCGTGTACGCGGTCCAGCCGAAGTCCGCGGCGCCGGCAGGGGTGGCGAACCCGCCCATGACCATCAGCGCGCCGAGGAAGTAGAGCCAGTACGCGAACGCGTTGAGCCGGGGGAACGCCACGTCGGCGGCGCCGATCTGCAGCGGCACCAGGTAGTTGGCGAACCCGAAGAACATCGGGGTCGCGAACAGCAGCAGCATGATCGTGCCGTGCATGGTGAACATCTGGTTGTACTGCTCGGGGGAGACGATCTGCATCCCCGGCCGGGCCAGCTCCACCCGGATGACCATCGCCAGGATCCCGCCGACGATGAAGTACACGAACGACGTGACCAGGTAGAGCAGGCCGATCTGCTTGGCGTCGGTGGTCCGCAGCAACCGCCACAGTGCGTTGCCCTTCACCGCTTCCCGTACGGGCCCGGGGTAGCCCCCGAACCGGGCCGGCGCGAGAATCGCGGGCCCCCGGTCTCGTGCCGGTTCCGTGACTACCCGCTTGGGCATGGCATCTCACCCCGTGTGACGACAGACAGGACGGGCGGGCGTACCCGGCCCTCTGCCCATGTAACCAGGCGAGAGCGGAGAATTCGGTCAGTTCGCCGGGAGCATGGCCCAGACGACCTTGCCGGCGCCGACCGGGGTGCTGCCCCAGCGCTGGGTCAGCTCGCGCACCAGCATCAGCCCGCGGCCGCCCTCGGCACGCGGATCGCGGCTGGTCGCGGCGCGGGCGTCGGCCGGGCTGCCGTCCATCACCGCCACCCGCAGGTACGGCCGGCGCAGCGTAAGCGTCACCTGCATCGGGGTGCCGGCGTGCCGCACCACGTTGCCGACCAGCTCACTGAGCACCAGCGAGGCCGGGCCGGCCAGCTCCGGCACGTTCCACCTGCCGCACGCCTCGGTGACCAGCTCCCGGGCGCGACGGCAGGCACCGGCGACCGGCTCCAGCCGGACCCGCAGCCGGGGCGCGGCCGACTCGCCGGCCAGCGCCGTCGCCTCGGCGCAGTCCCGGCGTACCGGCACCACCCGGCAGGCGGTGGTCTCGTTCAGCCAGGCCGCCGTCTCGGCGCAGGGCGCGGCGAGCACCATCGGCACCGCCGGCCAGTCGGCGGCGCGCCGCGCGGCGGCGGCGAAGACGGACAGCGCCAGCGGCTCGCCGACCTCGATGTCCTCCAGGTCGACCACCAGGGCGTCCGGCTGCGCGGCGAGGCAGCGGTCGAGCACCTCGTGCACCGCGCGCATCGTGCCCAGGTCGAGCGCTCCGGCCAGCCGTACGACAGTGACCGGTGACTCGTCGCGGACCTCGCACCTGATCCGGGTCACCATCGCCGCCTCGTTTCCATCTCGTCGGGGAGGGTCGCCCGGCCGGGACGCTCGCCGCCTCCCGTTGCCGGAGGACTACGGACGTACCCGCGCCCCGGACCGGCGAAACCGGGCATCCGGGCTCCCGAGGCGCAGGTCAGCGGCGGTCCCCGCGCCGCGCCGCGACCAGGCCCAGGGCCAGCATGGCGGCGCCCAGCAGCAGGTGCAGCCACGAGTCCGCCCGGTTGACCGCGAGCACGTTCGCCGCGTCGCGCCTGTCGACCGCCAGCCCGTAGAGCCACAGCGCGAGGTAGACCGCGCCGGCGCCGACCAGGAACGCGCGGGCGCCCGCGACGGTGCGGGCCAGCACCAGCCCGGCCAGGCCGAGCACCAGGTGCACCAGGTTGTGCACGGCCGAGACCTGGAACACGCCGAACAGCCGGGCGCCGGATCCCGGCCCGGCGAAGCGCAGATCCGCGTAGTCGCTGGTGACGCCCGGCACGAAGCCCAGCGCGCCGAGCAGCAGCAGGAGCACGGCGAATCCGGAGGCGACCCGGCGTACCGGCGCCCGCCCGTCGGCCGGGTTGCGCCGCGCCCGGGAGTGCGCCATCGAGTTCGTCACGCCGGCCTCCTCGCCACCGCGGGAAGCGCCGGATTCCCGCGCCCGGCGGGGGCAAACGCCGGCCCGGCCGCGCGGGGCGGCCGGGCCGGCGACGCTCAGGCGGGCTGCAACGGCTTCGCCGCGCCCGTCCGGACCCGGTCGTACAGCTCCACGTACCGCTGCGCCATCCGGGCCGGGGTGAACCGCCGGGCCGCCTCGCGCCGGCACTCGGCCGGCTCCAGCCCGCCGGCGGCGAGGACCAGGTCACCCAGCTCCTGCTCGTCGCCGGTGAGCAGGCCGGTGCGGCCGTGCTCGATCAGCTCCGGCAGGCAGCCCCGGGCGGTGGCGACCACCGGCGTCCCGAGCGACAGCGACTCGACCACCGCCGTGCCGCCCGGCTCCTCCCAGCGCAGCGGGAACAGCGACGCGCGCGCGGAGGCGACCAGGTCGTCGCGCTCCCGCCCGGCCACCGTGCCGACCCAGCGCACCCGGTCGCCGTCGACGTGCGGCGCGACGTGGTCGTAGAAGAAGCGCACGTCCGGGTTCTGCCGCGCCTCGTCGCCGGCCGCGGCCAGATCCGCCGGCCGGTGGTACGGGCCGACCGGCCCGGCCAGCACCAGCCGGAAACCCGCCTCGTGGGCCAGCCGGGCGCCCAGGTCCTGCCCCTTGCCGGGGTTGATCCGGCCGAGGATGACCACGTGGTCGCCCTTGGGCACCGGCGGCTGCCGGTCCGCGTCCACGGCGAGCGGGGTGGACAGGTGCACGTGCCCCACCGAGTGCGCGCGCAGCGCCTCCGGCGCGCGCGCGAGCTGCGACGCGGACACGCCGTTGACCCGTACCCGGTCGCCGCCGTCGAGGTTGCCGTACAGCTCCGGGTGCTTGGCCAGGTCCCAGTGCAGCGTGTGCAGCACCGGCGGGGCGTCCGGGCCCATCGCGGCGAGCGTGGCCAGCCCGACCGCCTCCACGTGGTCGTGCACCAGGTCGATGTCGTCGCGGGCGTGCAGCGCCCGCACCACCCCGGACAGGTGCGCCTGGGAGACGCCGCAGACCTGGTTGTACGGCCGCTGCAACGCGTGGAACTGGCCGTCCGGGAAGACCGCGATCTTCTCGTCGACCGGCAGCGTGCTGCTCTCCACCGAGGCGAGCACCACCCGTACGCCCAGCCGGCGCAGCTCCGGCACCAGCGTGGCGATCACGTTCTCGATCCCGCCGTAGCCCGGCGGCGGCACGGACAGCCACGGCCCGGCGTTCATCAGCACGGTGAGCGTCATGCGCTGTCCTCTCTCAGAGTTTCCCCGCTCACGCGGCCGCCACCCGGCGGCGGGGAAGGCGGTGCCGCAGCTGCGCCAGCGGCGGGCGTTCCTGCACCGACACGTCGTTGACCACGATCTCGCGGTCGAGGTTGGGCAGCGTCTCCGAGCCGCCCCGGCGGAACTGGGTCAGCAGCGCGGTCGGCGCCACCCCCGGCGCCGCCCACCCGCGTCGTTGCAGCCGCGACCAGGCGGTCAGCATGATCTGCGCGGACATCCGGCCCAGCGCGGCGGTGTCCTGGTGCCGGTGCTTGCGCTCACCCAGGTCGACCTGGGCCAGCGCGTCCAGCCCGACCAGTTCCAGCAGGTCGATCAGCATGGCCGTCTCGACGCCGTACCCGGTGACGAACGGCACCCGCTCCAGCACCTCACGGCGGCCGGCGTACTCGCCCGCGAGCGGTTGCACGAAACCGGCCAGCTCCGGCCAGAACAGGTTGAGCAGCGGCCGGGCCATCAGCTCCGTCACCCGCCCGCCACCGTCGGGCTCCACACTCGTCGCACCGACCAGCGGCCGGTGGTAGAAGCCCTTGACGAACTCCACGCTCGGATCCGTCAGCAACGGCCCGAGCAGCCCGGTCACGAAGTGCGGCCGGAACTCGCGCAGGTCGGCGTCGACGAACGCGACCACGTCGCCCTCGGCCGCGGCCAGCCCCGCCCAGAGCGCGTCGCCCTTGCCGGTCAGCCGGGGCAGCCCGCGCGTCATCGCGTCCTGGCTGACCACCTCCGCACCGGCCGCGCGCGCCACCTGCGCGGTCCGGTCGGTGGACCGGGAGTCGACCACGATCAGCTCGTCGACGAGCGGTACGCGGTCCATCAGGTGTTCCCGGACTGTCGACACGATCGCGCCGACGGTCGCCTCCTCGTTGCGGGCCGGCAGCACCACGCTGACCCGGCTCGCGCCCTTGGCCCGTACCAGTCGTCGCGCCGGCCAGTCGTCGGCGGAGCTGGTGCGGTACGTGGCCCACGCCTCCACCACTGGTGAGACGGTCGAATCAGATTCCCGCACGGGCACCCCCATAGATGGTGGAATCGCGGACCATGGTTTTCCCAATCCCGCATCCGCGCTAACCGGATCTTGCCCATCATCCTGATCACCTGGCGCGTACCGGGAGGTTCCGGGCGGATGAACGTTGCGTTGCACACGCCGGCGGCGTTTGGCGCGACGCCGCCGGGGGGAGTGGTGTCCGCAGTCTTTCCAGTCGTGCGAGAGGTTGTGGTCCATGCGTACCTGCCGGGTGGGACTTGTCGGGGCCGGTGGGGTGGCGCAACGCCACGCCCGGGTGCTCACCGGTTTCGCGGACGTGGAACTGCTCGGCGTGACAGACGTCGCGCCGGAGGCGGCGGGTGCGCTCGCCGGCACGTACGGCGGCCGGGTGTTCCGCGACGTGGACGAGCTGCTCGCGGCCGGCCCGGACGCGGTGTACGTGTGCGTGCCGCCGTTCGCGCACGGCCCGGTCGAGGAGGCGGTGGTCGCCGCCGGGGTGCCGATGTTCGTGGAGAAGCCGGTGGCGCTGGACCTGGACACCGCCGAGCGGGTCGCCGCGCTGGTGCAGCGGCGAGGGCTGCTCACCGGCGTCGGGCACCACTGGCGTTACCTGCACGTGGTGGAGGAGGCCCGGCGGATGCTCGCCGACCGGCCGGTGCGGATGGTCAACGGCGCCTGGCTGGACAAGGTGCCGCCGGTGGCCTGGTGGGCGCGGCGGGACCGCTCCGGCGGCCCGGTGGTCGAGCAGGCCGCGCACGTGCTGGACCTGGTCCGGCTGCTGGCCGGTGAGGCGGTCGAGGTGACCGCGTACGGCGACGGCAGCCCGCCGCCGGTCGAGGGCGCCGACATCGACTCGGTGACCGCCGCCACACTGCGCTTCGGCTCCGGCGCCGTCGGCACGCTCGCCGCGTCCTGCGTGCTCGGCTGGAAGCACCGGGCCGGCGTGGAGATCCTCGCCGACGGGCTGGCGCTGTGGCTGGCCGAGGACGGCCTGACGATCCGCGACGGCGACGGCGAGCGGCACCTGCCCGCCGACCCGGACGCCGCGCGGGTCGCCGTCGACCGGGCCTTCGTCGACGCGGTGTGCGGCCTCGGGGACGACGTCCGGGTGCCGTACGCCGAGGCGCTGCGCACCCACCGGCTGGCGCTCGCGGTGGCCGAGTCGGCGCGTACCGGACGGCCGGTGGCGCTGCCGACCGGGCCGGCGTCCCGGCTCACCGCGCCGGTCGCGGACGCGGGGGTGAGCGTCGATGCGTGACCGGGTGGTGGTGGTCGGCGGTCCCGGCCGGGTCGAGCTGGCCGAACTGGACGCGCCGGAGCTGCGCGAGGGCACGTTCCGGGTGGAGACGCTCTACAGCGGCGTGTCCGCCGGCACCGAACTGAGCTTCGTCAAGGGCACCAACCCCTACCTGCACGTCACCTGGGACGCCGCGCTGGGGCTGTTCCGGCCGGGGGAGGCGAGCACGCCGTACCCGGTGACCCGGCTCGGCTACATGCAGGTCGGGCGCGTGGTGGAGAGCCGGACCCCGGCCGTCGCGGTGGGCGAGGTCGGCGCCATGACGTACGGCCACCGCAGCGGCTGGGTCGCCGACCCGCTGACCGAGCGGTTCGTGCCGCTGCCCGACGACCTCGATCCGCTGCTCGGCGTGTACGTCGCGCACATGGGCCCGATCTGCGCCAACGGGCTGCTGCACGCCGCCGCCGACCTGTGCGGCGCCGACGTGCGCACGCTCGGCGACGGCGTACGCGGCCGCCGGGTGGCGGTGGTCGGCAGCGGCGTGGTGGCGTTGCTGACCGCTCTGTTCGCCCGCCGCCACGGCGCCGCCTCGGTGGTCGTGGTCGACCCGACGCCGGCCCGGCGGCAGGTCGCCGAGGCGCTCGGCCTGGACACGCTCGACCCGGACGCGGACGACCCGGCCGTGGTGCTCAAGACGCGGTGGAACCACGCGGCCGGGGACCGGGGCGCCGACGTGGTCTTCCAGTGCCGTGGCCAGGACTGGGCGTTGCAGCTCGCGCTGCGCCTGCTGCGCCCGCAGGGCACGGTGATCGACCTGGCGTTCTACCAGGCCGGCGCGGACGCGGTCCGGCTCGGCGAGGAGTTCCACCACAACGGGCTGTCGCTGCGCTGCGCGCAGATCGGCCGGGTGCCGCGCGGGCTGGCCCCCACCTGGGACCGGGAGCGGCTGTCCGCGGAGACGGTGGAGCTGCTGCGCCAGTACGGGGACGTTGTCCGCAAGCACCTGATCTCGGCCGTGGTCCCCCTGGACGAGGCCCCCACCCTGCTGACCGACCTGGCCGAACGCCGCCGCACCGAACTCCAGGTCGTCCTCACCCCCTGACCCCGGCCCCCGCTCCGTCGATCATGAGGTTGGCGGCGACAAAACGGACACGAACTGCCGTCAACCTCATGATCGACGGGAGCGGGCCGGAAGGGGTGGGCCCGGAGCGCGCCGGGCGGGGGTCACAATCGGCTCCGGTTCGCGTACCGTTGCCGCTCATGGGTGTGTCGCAACGGTTGAAGACCAGGTTCCGCCGGTTCCTCCAGCGCCCGGGGACGACAGTCGACCTGGCGCCGCTGGAGAAGCTGCTGCCGGCGATCGAGGCGCGCGAGGCGGACCTGGAACAGCTCTCCGACGCGGAGCTGACCGAGGCCGCCGGCCGGGCCACGGGGTACGAGGAGATCTGCGCGATCGGCCGCGAGGCGGCCCGGCGCGGGCTCGACCAGCGGCCCTACGACGTGCAGCTGCTCGGCGCGATGGCGCTGCTGTCCGGCAAGGTCGCGGAGATGGCCACCGGTGAGGGCAAGACGCTCACCGCCACGGTCGCCGCGTACGGGCACGTGCGGCTGGGCAACGGCCCGGTGCACGTGCTCACCGTCAACGACTACCTGGCCCGCCGCGACGCCGAGTGGATGACGCCCGTCTACGACCTGCTCGGGCTGACCGTGGGCTGGGTCAACGAGGCGTCCACGCCCGAGGAGCGGCGCGCCGCGTACGCCTGCGACGTCACCTACGTCTCGGTCAGCGAGGCCGGCTTCGACTTCCTGCGCGACCAGCTCGTCACCGACCTGGCCGACCGGGTGCAGCCGCCGCTGAAGACCGCGATCGTGGACGAGGCCGACTCGATCCTGATCGACGAGGCCCGGGTGCCGATGGTGCTCGCAGGCGCGGTCGGCGGCGAGCAGGACCCGGTGCACGCGGCCGCCGCGCTGGTGCGCGGGCTGCGCAAGGGCAAGCACTACACCGTGGCCGAGGACGGCCGCAGCGTCGCCTTCACCTCGGTCGGCCTGGCCACCGTCGAGGCCAAGCTCGGCGGCATCGACCTGTACGACGAGGAGCACGTCGGGCAGCTCTCCGCGGTGAACGTGGCGCTGCACGCGCACGCCCTGCTGCACCGCGACGTGGACTACATCGTCCGGGACGACTCGGTCGAGCTGATCGACGAGATGCGCGGCCGGGTCGCCCAGCGCCGCCGCTGGCCGGACGGGCTCCAGGCCGCCGTCGAGGCGAAGGAGGGGCTGGACGCCACCGCCGAGGGTGAGGTGCTGGGCACGATCACCGTGCAGGCGTACATCGCGCTCTACCCGACGGTCTGCGGCATGACCGCGACCGCGGTGCTCGTCGGCGACCAGCTCCGCGAGTTCTTCGGCCTCGAGGTCGCGGTGATCCCGCCGAACACCCCCTGCGTCCGCGAGGACGAGCCGGACCGGATCTACGCCACCCGCGCCGAGAAGGAGGAGGCGCTGGTCGACGAGATCACGCGCTGCCACGAGGCGGGGCGGCCGGTGCTGGTCGGCACGCTCGACGTCAAGGAGTCCGAGGGGCTGGCCGCCGCGCTCAACGCCGCCGGCGTGTCCTGCGTGGTGCTCAACGCCAAGAACGACGACGAGGAGGCCGGCATCATCGCGGAGGCCGGCGCGTACGGCGCGGTGACGGTCTCCACCCAGATGGCCGGCCGGGGCGTGGACATCCGGCTGGGCGGCAGCGACCAGGCCGACCGGGACCGGGTGGCGGAGCTGGGCGGCCTGTACGTGATCGGCAGCGGCCGGCACGACAGCCGCCGGGTCGACGACCAGCTCCGTGGCCGGGCCGGCCGGCAGGGCGACCCGGGCGGGTCGGTGTTCTTCGTCAGCCTGGAGGACGACCTGGTGGTCCGGCACGCCGGCGACACCGTGCCGGCCTCGCCCCGGATGAACGCCGACGGCCTGGTCACCGATCCGCAGGTCGACTACGCGGTCGAGCACGCCCAGCGGGTCGCCGAGGGCGTCAACCACGAGATCCACCGCAACACCTGGCGCTACAGCCAGGTGATCGAGCAGCAGCGCAAGGCGCTCGCCGAGCGCCGGGAGCGGCTGCTGACCAGCGACATCGCCGCGCTGATGCTGCTGGAGCGGGTGCCGGAGAAGGCCGGCGAGATGGACGAGGACCTGCTCGCCGACGTGGCCCGCAAGATCGCCCTCTACCACCTGGACCGGCTCTGGGCCGACCACCTGGCCGAGCTGTCCGAGGTACGCGAGGGCGTGCACCTGCGGGCCCTGGGCCGGCTCGACCCGCTCGACGAGTTCCACCGCAGCGCGGTGCCGGCGTTCAACGCGCTGGTGCCCGAGATCGAGACCCGGACCGTGGCCACGTTCGAGGAGACCGAGTTCGACGAGGGCTGGGAGCCGGACTCGTCGAAGCTGGTGCGGCCGAGCGCCACCTGGACATACCTGGTGCACGACAACCCGTTCGGCTCGGAGCTGGACCGGCTGATCGCCTCGGTGGGCCGGCGGCTCATCTCCGGGTCGCGCTGACCCGCACCGAAGGCCCCTTCCGGTGCAACCGGGAGGGGCCTTTTTGCGCGGTTTCGCCCGCGGTCTGCGAGGGTAGTAGGCCGGGGCCCACAGGAGGGACGGACATGGGACAGGCAACGGTGCCGGACGGGGAGACCGCGTGGACGTACGCGGGGACGGTGGAGGCCCCGGCCCGGTGAACCTCGACACGCGCCAACCCATGATCGACAACCTCGGTGTGCTGGAGACGGCCGCGCTGCTGCGCGAGCTGACCGCCGGCCTGATCGGCGTGGCCGGGTTCGACGAGGCGCTCGACCGCCTGGTCCGGATCGCCCGCGACGCCGTACCGGGCGTGGACTGCTGCGGCTTCACCGTGCTGCGCGCCGGTGAGCCCGCCGGGGTGGCCGCCTCCGACCCGGACCGGGCCGAGCTGGACGACCTGCGGCACGGCCCGGACACGCCGGCGATGACGGCGATCCGCCGCCGGGAGATGATCATCGCGGGCGGGCTCGCGGACGAGACGCGCTGGCCGGCCTGGAGCGAGCGGGCCCGCGCGCTGGGCGTGCACGGGGTGATCTCCGCCCCGGTCGACGTGGACGAGCAGGTCATTGGCGCGATCAACCTGTACGCCGGGTCGCCCGAGGCGCTCACCCCCCGGCACCAGCTCACCGCGATGCTGCTCGCCGAGCACGCCGGGCTCCTGCTGGCCGCGGCGCGCGACCGCGAGCGGGCCGCCAGCCGGGCCGGTGAGATCGACGACTCGCTGCTGGCCGAGGGAGTGGTCGGGCAGGCCGTCGGCGTGATCATGACGCAGCGCGGCTGTCCCGCTCCGGAGGCGCTGCGGGTGCTGCGCAGCGCTGCCTCCGCACTGGACATCCCGCTGCGCGAGGTGGCCGAGCGGCTCGTGCTGACCGTCTCCCGTCCCCGGGACAACTGAGCGACAGTCGTTTCGCCTCGCGGCGCCTCGGGTAGCACTCTGGACTGGTGAGCTGCGCCGACCTGGGGAGGAAGCGATGCAGAGCCGACTGCGGGTGCAGGGGCATCCCATTCAACCGATGCTTGTCACGTTCCCGTTCGGCCTGTTCGTGTGCGCCGCGATCTTCGACCTGGCCGACGTGGCCGGCGGTCCGGCGTTCCTCGGTGAGGTGGGCTACTGGACCGCCGTGGCCGCGCTCGTCGCCGCCGGGCTCACCACCGTCGCCGGTCTGGTCGACCTGTGGGACGTCCGTGCCGGGCGCACCAGCCGGACCGTGCTGACGTTCAACCTCGTCAACGCCGTGATGGCGGCGCTGTTCCTGCTGTCCTGCCTGATCCGGGCCAGCGCGCCGCAACGGGGCGCGACGGGTGTCCTGCTCGCCGCCGAACTCGTCGCGCTCGCGGTCGGCGCGGTCGGCGTGGCGCTGGGCGCGCGGCTGATGCAGC
Source organism: Micromonospora sp. BL1 (assembly GCF_003667485.1). NCBI lineage: Bacteria > Bacillati > Actinomycetota > Actinomycetes > Micromonosporales > Micromonosporaceae > Micromonospora > Micromonospora sp. BL1. The sequence continues at coordinate 3,705 of NZ_RCVK01000301.1, read as the reverse complement.
AGTTCGACCGGGTCCGGGCCGCCGAGCCGACCGGCTTCGAGACGTTCGGTGACGTGCCCGCCGGGGCCACCGTCGAGATCGCCCGCCCGCGCCGGTTCTGACCCCGCCGAAATCCGTTGCCGCGGCCGTCGCGGGACGGCAGGCTCGCGGGCATGGTCGGGACGTTCGAGGAACTCGTCGCCGAAGCCGAGGCGGCGCCGGTCGAGGGCTGGGGCTTCGACTGGCTGCGCGGCCGCGCCACCGAGGAGCGTCCGCCCTGGGGGTACGCGCGCCTGGTCGGCGACCGGATGGCCGCCGTGAAGGCGGCGCTGGACATCGACACCGGCGGGGGAGAGGTGCTCGCCGAGGTGCCCGTGCCGCCGCCGCTGCTGGTCGCCACCGAGGCGTGGCCGCCGAACGTGCCGGTGGCCCGGCGCAACCTCCGCCCGCTCGGCGCGTCCGTGGTGCGGGTGGGCGACCGCCCGCCGCTGCCCTTCCGGGACGCCACGTTCGACCTGGTCGTGAGCCGCCACCCGGTGCACACCTGGTGGGACGAGGTGGCCCGGGTGCTGCGGCCCGGCGGCGCCTACCTGTCCCAGCAGATCGGCCCCGGCACGGTGCGGGAGCTCAGCGAGGCGATCCTCGGGCCGCTGCCGCCGCCGCAGCACCGCCACCCGGAGGTGGCGGTCGCCGACGCGCGGGCCGCCGGGCTCACAGTCGTCGACCTGCGCGAGGCCACGCTGCGGACCGTCTTCCACGACATCGGCGCGGTGGTCTGGTTCCTGCGCAAGGTGGTCTGGACGGTGCCCGGCTTCACGGTGGGCCGCTACCGGGACGAGCTGCGCCGCCTGGACGCGCGGATCCGGGCCGAGGGACCGTTCGTCGCGTACGCCCGCCGTTTCCTCATCGAGGCGCGCCGGGGCTGACCGGGCCGGGCGGGTGCGCCGCGGCGTGGTGCGCGGCCAGCACGTCGGCGCCGAAGTCACCGGCGGGGCGGCGCAGCACGGTGTGCGCGTGGTTGCCGTCGTCGGTCGTGTTGTCGTACTCGATCAGCAGGTCCTCGCCCTGCACCCGGTAGTAGTGCCGCCGGCCCGGCTCTACCGGGCCGGCCCAGGCGAAGTGCAGCTCGCCGCCGTCGAGCCGGTCGGCCTCGCGGGCCGCCAGCTCCGGCGGCAGCCGGTCCAGGTAGAGCGCGACCAGCCGGTCGAGAAGCGCCCGGCCGGTCGGCCGCAGCCGCCCCCGGGGTACGCCGAGCGGGTCGAGCCGGTCCGGTGCGGCGGCCCGGGTGGCGCTGATGATGTCGGCGGGCGCCTCCTCGGCGATGATCGCGGCGGAGCGGCCGCCCGGTCCGAGCGCGTCGAGCAGTTCGCGGGCCAGGTCCTCCTCCGGGCCCAGGGGCCGGGAGACCGGGCGTCCGGCGTGCCGGACGGTGGCCGGGTTGGCGCCGAGGAAGACCGGCGCGGGGGAGACCCGGTCGTCGGCGACGGTCATGCTCACCGACAGGTGGTGTCCCTCGAACCGCCAGGCCCAGTCGTCGTCGCGGGCCGGGTCGCCGAAGACGGCCACCCAGTAGTCGCCGCTGTGCCGGCCGCGCCGCCAGTCCTCCGCCCGGTCCAGCACCTCCTCCAGGGCCATCACGGCCATGGCCTGCGCGTACGCGGCGGGGCTGAGCGCGGTGGCGAGCAGCCGGTGCGCGGCCTTGCGGGCGGTGACGTCCAGGCCGGCGAGCGTGACGCCGGGCCGGGGCCGCGGCCGGTACTCCAGCCACCGCCGGGCGGGCTCGTCGTCGAGGGCGTGCCGGGCGGCGTCGCGGGCCGGCTCGTCCAGCGCCGACAGGAACGCCTCGGCCGCCGCACGCATCTGCTCGGGTACGGGATCCTCCACCGTCCCTGTATACCGCCCGCCGCTCATGCGCGGCCGAGCAGCGCCAGCATGTCGGGCAGCTCGAAGAACCGGGCGGTCTCGACCGCGGACGGGCCGCCGTGGTCCGGGTCGGCGCCGGCGTCGAGCAGCGCGCGGACCGCCGCCTCCTGGCGCCGGAACACGGCCGCGGCGAGCGCGGTCTGTCCCCTGTCGTTCACCCGGGCCGGGTCGGCGCCCCGGGCCAGCAGCGCGGCCACCGTGTCCGGGTGGGCGTGGTAAGCGGCGAGGATCAGCAGCGTGTCGCCCTTGGCGTTGGTGAGGTTGACCGGCAGCCCGGCGTCCACGTTGGCCGCCAGCTCCTCGGTGGCGCCGGCCCGGGCCAGGTCGAACATCCGGTGGGCGAAGGCGATGGTCTCGTCGTCGAGTTCGTCGGGCATCCGCCCAGGCTATGGCGTCGCGGCCGGACGCGCCTGGTAGCTTGCGCAGCCGGGCACGGGAGGCGCACGCATGGACGATCGGGTGTACGTGGGCAACGCGGCGGTGGACGGCGCGACCGACGCGGGCTGGCTGCTGGGCCACTTCAAGCCGGCCGGGGACGTGCGGCACAGCACCGACGTGGAGGTGAAGTGGGGCGTGCACCCGGCGGGGGAGACCCGGTCCCGGTGGGCCACCGGTGAGCGGCGTACCGCCCTGCTGGTGCTGATCAGCGGCGCGTTCCGGATCGAGTTGCCGGACCGGACGGTGGTGCTGCGCGCGCCCGGTGACTACGTGGTGTGGGGCCGGGGCGTGGACCACTCCTGGTACGCCGAGCGGGAGTCCACGGTGCTCACCGTCCGCTGGCCGTCGGTGCCGGGTTACAAGGTGGAGCCGCCGGTGCGGCGGTGAGCGCGCCCCTCGTCCCAGCATTCGGTATTACCTACTAAACCGATAGGCTTTACCGTCTAAGCTGGGGGAGCACATCCGCTCCGCACCGTGAGGACGTCCCGCCGATGACCAGCACCGTTCCCGCCGACCTGCTCGCCGTCGCCGCCCGCTGGGCCGACCCGGACGGCTGGCCGGTGCCGCTGCGCTTCGAGGCGTCCGAGCGGTGGTACGCCCGGCTGGACGCCGGCGACGAGCACGAGGTGTGGGCGCTGAGCTGGCTGCCCGGACAGGGCACCGACCTGCACGACCACGGCGGCTCGGCCGGCGCGTTCCTGGTCGTGGCCGGCGTGCTCACCGAGGAGACGGTGAGCGGCGGGCGGCTGCGCCCGCACCGGCTCGCCGCCGGCGCCGGCCGGCGCTTCGGCGTACGGCACGTGCACCAGGTCACCAACCGTGGCGACGAGCCTGCCGTCAGCGTGCACGTGTACCGGCCGGCGCTGACCCGGATGACCCGCTACCACCTCGTCGCCGGCCGGCTCCGGGTCGCCGAGGTGGCCCGAGCCGGTGTGGCCTGGTGAGCCGCCCCCGCAACCCCGACGAACGGAAGGACGCCACGATGGCGCAGCAGATTCCGACCACCGCGACCGAGCGCTGTCCGGTCCCGCCGCCCGGCTCGCGGGGCATCGACGAGATCCTCGCCGCCGCCCGGGCCCGCCTGCGCCGCCTCGACCCGGAGCAGGCCCACCTGGCCTGCCGGGGCGGCGCGCTGCTGGTGGACATCCGCCCGGCCGCCCAGCGCACCGCGCAGGGCACCGTGCCCGGCTCGCTCGTGGTCGAGCGCAACGTGCTGGAGTGGCGCTTCGACCCGCGCTGCGCGGCACGGCTGCCGCAGGCGACCGGCTACGACGTCCCGGTGATCGTGCTCTGCCAGGAGGGCTACACCTCGTCGCTGGCCGCCGCCGCGCTCCAGGACATCGGCCTGCACCGGGCCACCGACGT